>DASRAF010000086.1:0-2396 GCA_035638295.1 Pseudolabrys sp. | reverse complement strand
CGCGTCGCGCTTTTTCTGCAAGTCCCTTGTAAATCCTGATCGTGGTCTCGACCGAGTAGGCTCGTTCCGGCAGCTTTTCTGTTTCGTCAATGCCGAACAATGCCTTGCGCTCGACGTCGCTGCGCAGGATCACCGCGCCCGGCAACGGCGAGAGGCCCGGCGCCAGTGCTCGCGCAAGTATGGATTTTCCGGTTCCTGACAGGCCGCCGATCGCAACCAATTTCGGTTGCACAGGCGCCAGAAATTTTTGCGCAAGCGCCGCGTACTCTCGCGCCTTGTCTGCCAGTCGTGGCTGGCTTCCCTTTTGCCGGTTGCGCGCCGCGTTGACCTTGGCGCGGATCGCCGCGCGGATCGACATGAAAAGAGGCAGCGCCGCCAACGCATCCAGATCATGGATGCGACGGGTTTCCGTCAGGTAGCGATTGAACACGATGTTGGCAGCCGTATGCAGCCCTCGATCGATCAAGTCCATCAAAAGAAATGCCAGATCGTAGTACACATCACCGGTTGCGATGCGGTCGTTGAACTCGAGCGCGTCAAAGACGACCGGTACGCCGTCGATGAGAACAATGTTGCCCAAGTGCAGATCGCCGTGACACCGCCGCACCAGTCCGGCACGCTCGCGTGCCTTTAACAGCGGCGTCACGCGATCGAGCGCATCGCGCGTTGCCGATCCAAGCGCACGCATCTGTTCCAACGAAAAGAGATCCGGTTCGGCCGTGAGATCGGCTTCGTTCTGCGCAATGATTTCCGACAGCACTTCGGTGAAGTGCCCGTTGGCGACGCTGGGTGCGAGCCGGTGCGCGCCGGCAACCGCTCGTCCGAGCGCGTCGGCAAGGGACTCGTCGATCTGGCCCGCGTCCGCCAAGCGGTCGAGAGTCTGGCTTTCGTCAAAGCGGCGCATCTCGACCGACCACTCAACCGGCTCGCCCTTGCCGCCGATCGCAAGATGCCCGTTCGCCTCGCGGGTGATGGCCGCGACCCCGCGATAGATTGTCGGCGCGAACGAACGATTGACCGCAATTTCGGCTTCGCAGGCGGCCTTGCGTTTTGCGAGGGTGGAAAAATCGAGGAATGAAAAGCGCACGGCGCGTTTGATCTTGTGCGCCCGATCCCCGACGAGAAAGACCGATGCGGCGTGGGTGTCGATGCGTTTGACAGGCGTGCCGTTAAAATTGGCCGGATCGCTCAGGAAATCGATGACGGCTTGTTGCGAGTCTTCCGCGGTCATCGCAGCGCCTTTGATCGCGGAGCCGACAGGAGAGGTATTGCGGGACAGGGCATTCTGATCCTCGGGGAACGCGGCGTGATGGGCGGCATTATAGGCATCAAGGAGACCAGGCCGTGACTGCCCTGCCGAACGCATTCAAACGCATCAGGCTCAATCTCGCTCGCTCCAAGGAGTTCCCCAAGGGCTCCTCGCGACATGGATACGAATTCGTGGCGCCGCTCGACAGCAATGGTCATATCGACGCCCAGCTCTGGAAACAGCACCGGGATCATTGCCGTGTCAGACGATTTTGGGAAGGTGAGGAGGATGAGCACGGCCTTCTTGTCCACCAGCCGGGCGGTAAGGAGCACGGGCGCTGGGTGTTCGACTATGACCAGACTGCGGATACCGATGACGAGAGCGGTTACCGTTTCGGCGCGCACGTTTTCCGGCCGGGTGAGTATGTCTCGATTCGCAATGAAGAAGGCGAGATGCATACCTTTCAGGTGGTCACGGTTGAGCACGCGGCGTGATCCTATTGACCGGCACGCGCCTTGCCGGAAGAGTGCGCCCTGACCGTCGCATCAGGCGGCATTTCTCAGGGAGAAGCTCAGTGCTCATCGACCATCGGACCTATCGGATATTGCCAGGCAGGGTTCCGGCGCAACTCGACCTCTACAGCAAGCTCGCCTATCCGGTGCAGCTCCGCCACATGGGCGAGCCGCACTACTATCTTGTCAGCGAAAGCGGCCAGCTCAATACGCTGGTGCACGGCTGGATTTACGAGAACGCCGCCGATCGCGAACAGAAGCGCGCAAAGATGATGCAGGATGCGGACTGGAAGCACTTCCTGGCTGAAAATGCCAAGGCCGGCAACGTGATCGAGCAGTCCAATTGGTTGATGACACCCGCTCCATTCTCGCCGAAAATTTCGCCGGCGGAGATCGTGAAGTAGTTCGATGCGCGGCAAGGACAACGCCCGCACGGGCGGCGAAATTCTGATCGATCAGTTGTCGGTTCAGGGCGTGCGGCACGCTTTCTGCGTGCCGGGCGAAAGCTATCTTGCCGCGCTCGATGCCTTCTACGGCAGCGATATTGAGCTGACCGTGTGCCGCCACGAAAGCACGGCCGCCATCATGGCCGAGGCGGTCGGCAAGATGACGGGAAGACCCGGGATCTGTTTCGT
>DASRAF010000085.1:0-3529 GCA_035638295.1 Pseudolabrys sp. | reverse complement strand
TCTTCAGCAGTATGGCGGTTTGTGGTTCTACGACGAGTCCTTCGTGATTTCGCGCAGACAACCGTGATCGGGACCCGTTTCTATGACCGCCAGCGACTTTGCCCGCGACTTCTCGATTGAGGCCACCAGGCCGAGCGCGAGGGAAATTACCCAACTCGGCGAGATTCTCACGCCCGGCACATCCGTCTATCTCACGGCGATCCCGAAAGCTGTCCCGGACGAGACAGTCGGTGCGGCCGTAGCACTACGTAAAGCGGGTTTCGAACCCGTCATCCATGTCGCGGCGAGGCGACTGGCAAGTGCCGATACGCTGCAGCATGTGCTGCAGCGGCTTACCGGCGAAGCCGGCGTGCGGCGCCTGTTGGTCATCGGCGGCGATATTGATGCCGCCGGGCCTTATGCCGATGCCCTTGACGTAATTCAGAAAGGCGACTTGCGCCGTCACGGGATCGAAGAAATCGGCATCGGCGCTTATCCGGAAGGACATCCGCGCATACCGACCGCACGGCTTGAGGCCTCGCTCGACGAAAAAATCGCCACCGCGACAGCGCAGGGTCTGTGCGTCAACATCGTGACGCAGTTCTCTTTTTCGGGAGAGCGCATCATTGCCTGGCTCAAGCAACTGCGCAGCAGCGGCATCAAGAGCCGCGTTGGGATTGGGCTTGCTGGTCCGACCAGCGTGCCAGCCTTGATCCGCTATGCCAAACGTTGCGGCGTGTCGACGTCGCTGCGCGGACTGGCGTCGGGGATGGCAACCAGCCTGGCCGGTAATGTCGGGCCGGAACGCATCATCGCAATGTTGACATCGCAGCGTGAACTTGGCGAAACGCGCCTCCACTACTTCTCGTTCGGCGGCGTGGTTCAGACAGCCCGGTATGCACGCGATAAGGCGCAAGCGGACGCCGGACAGAAAGCCGCGGCGAACTGCTGAAGAAACCTCGCCGCGCGATTTTGTCAGCTGGCTACGGCCGTACGCCAACCCTGATGGTAGGTTTCGCGCGCCTGCTGGCCATACGGGGTCGGACCGACCTCGACGCGCATTTCCAGCTGCTTGTGACGTTCAACGGTGGTCTTCTTCGTGCCGCCGTTTTCCTCGCCCCAGACCAGCGTCAGCTTGGTGCCTGGCTTTGCGTATTGCTCTTCGACGAAGCCGAGCGACAGCATCTTGCGCTCGTTGAAGCTGTAGCCGGAGAACATCGAGGCACCGATGGTCTTGCCGCCGCTCATGATGGCGTCGAACGAGCTCGAAGCATAGTTTGACAGCGGCAGGTCGATGAATTTGAAGTTCTCACCTGGCGGCACGAACATCGACGCAAACACTTTGTTCACGTCGTCATTGTTCCACGCAAACGTCACTTTCTTGCGGTGCACCTTGCCCTGCATCGCCTGCAGCGCTTCCTTGCCGATGAAATCGTGGTCGAACTTGGTGAAACTGTCGTAACCGAGCTCGTACGGCGTCGTGTAGTAATCCTCGATGTTTTTGGACACGAAACTGCCGCCGAGCGAGGCGTTCGCCTCATAACTCGTGCCCGGCAGCCACTGCCGGTAAGGCTTCATCTTGTCACCGGTGTAGACAGCCGGCACCGGCGAGGGGATCCAGCCCGACTCGAGTGTGTTGGTCGCATAAGCGCGCGCGCCGACCTGTACGATGCCTGCATCTTTGCCGGCTTCCAGAATTGCAGCGCGGATTTCGTCGCCTTCTCCATAGGGTCCCCACACCTCGAGGCCGGGTGCGCCGGCCATGCCATGGCGCAACGCGCGAACCTTGCGGCCGGCGATGGTGACGTGACCCATGTTAAAGAACTTGATGTCGGGGAACGTGCCGCCATTGAGCTTCTTGATGACGTCCTGAGCGTTCGGCCCCTGAATCTGGTAGCGATAGAATTTGCGGAAGACCGGTTTGCCCATTGGGCGCGACGGCGAGCGGTCATCGTACTCGACCTTGACGTTATATTTGCCGGCCTGCGCGTTGTACTGGATCCAGTTCGCGGTCGGATTCCGGCCGACGAAAACCAGAGAATTTTCGCCGAGATGAAACAGGATGCCGTCGCCGATCACCTGGCCGTTGTAATTGCACGGCGCGAACTGCTTGGCCTTGTCGACGGTGAAGTTCTTGAATGAATTGGTCGCGAGGTGCGACATCAGTTTCAGCGCATCGGGACCTTCGACGAACAGATTCACCATATGATGCGTCTGATCGAACAGCACGCAGGTCTCGGCCCAGGCGCGCTGCTCGTCACGCCAATTGGTGAATTCCGGAGCGACCACCGGATAGACGTAGGCACCGATTTGCGAGTTGCGCATCATCTTGACGATGTTACCGCCGGAGGCCTGGATCGCCTCTTCGAGATTCTTGTAAGCCATACTGACGTTCCTCTTGAGCTGGCGTTGTTTTCGATTGGCCGGGACATTAGCCCGACAGCTCGGTGATAGAAAAGAGCGGAAAATTGACGGCCGCGAAAAGAAGTGCTGTGAATGCGCCCGCCGGTTTTCAATCACATCGAACGTTTTCGGGTACTCCGATGGCCCACTCCAGACCACCATTTCGCGCCGACCATGTGGGCAGCCTCCTACGCAGCAAACCGTTGCAAGAAGCGCGGGCCAAGCGCGAAAAAGGCGCGATCGGCGCCGAGCAGCTCAGGGACGTTGAAAACCGCGAGATCGAAAAGATCATCAGGAAACAGGAAGAGATCGGCCTCAAGCTCGCGACCGACGGAGAGTTTCGCCGCGCATACTGGCACTTCGATTTCTTCAGCATGCTTGATGGCGTCGAGCTGTACGAGCTCGATCACGGCATCCAGTTTCAGGGCGTTCAGTCGAAGCCGCAAAGCATCCGCATCATCGGCAAGATCGGCTTTTCCAATCATCCGATGGTGGAGCACTTCAAGTTTCTGAAGGCCCACACCAAGGTCACGCCCAAGATGACCATCCCATCGCCGAGCGTGATGCATTTCCGGCTCGAACCTGGCGCGGTTGCCAAATCGGCCTATCCAGATCGCGACGCCATCTTCGACGATCTGGCTGTGGCTTATCAGCAGGCCGTGCTCGCGTTCTACGCCGCCGGGTGCCGCTATCTGCAATGGGACGACACCGCCTGGGCCTATCTCTGCTCGCAGGAGCAATTGACCAAAGCCAAAGAGCGCGGCCTTGATGTCGATCACCTGCAGGAAACCTACACTCGTTGCATCAACAAGGGCCTCGAAACCAAACCGGCGGACATGACGATCACGACCCATGTCTGTCGCGGCAACTTCCGGTCTACTTTCATTTCATCGGGTGGCTACGAGCCTGTTGCTGAAAACCTGCTCGGGAAATGCAATTACGATGGATATTTTCTCGAATACGATTCCGATCGCGCTGGCGGTTTCGAGCCACTGCGTTTCCTGCCGAAAGGCAAAAAGATGGTCGTACTCGGTCTCGTCACATCGAAGACCGGGCGCCTCGAGCCGCGCGCTGAAGTGAAAAAGCGGATCGAAGAGGCCACCAAATATGTTGCACTCGATCAGCTCTGTCTGTCTCCGCAATGCGG
>DASRAF010000084.1:0-6985 GCA_035638295.1 Pseudolabrys sp. | reverse complement strand
CCCACCTACTACGTCAATCCCAGAGTAGGTGATGCTTTCGTTCTCGTCGCGTTTACGATTGTCGTACTCGGCGGCATGGGGTCCGTGCCGGGCGCGCTTGTGGGAGCACTGCTTATAGGTGTCGCTGAAAGTTTATCCGGGCTCTTTCTCGGAGAGTCGCTCGGACAGATCGGAATCTTTCTCATCTTTATTGTCGTGCTCCTGGTGCGCCCAAGCGGCTTTTTCGGAGCTCGCGCATGAGGACTTTCCTTCCGATTGCCGCAGTACTCGGGGTCCTGGCGGCAGTGCCTTTTGTCGTGCACTCTAACGTCACGCTTAATTTCCTCGTGGCTGCGCTCATGTTCGCGCTGGTGGGGCAAGGCTGGAACATTCTCGGCGGCTACGGCGGGCAATATTCTTTCGGCCATGCCGCCTTCTTCGGCACGGGCGCCTACGTCACCGCGATCCTGCAGGTGCGGTACGGCGTCAATGCCTGGTTTGGTTTTGCGGCGGGCATTGCGGCCGGTGCTGCTCTCGGCGGTGCGCTAGGTGCCCTCGTTTTCCGCGCCGGCTTGCGCGGCTCTTACTTCGCGTTGGTAACCCTCGCGTTTGCCGAAGTGTTGCGCATCATCGCGAGTGTCGCTCCTGTCACCGGTGCCGGTGTAGGAACCCTGATCAAGCTTGAACTCGGCATGCGGACGTTCCAGTTTCAAAGCCGCGCGGCTTTCTATTGGATCATCCTGGCGCTTGTCGGTCTGTCGCTCGTGATCGCGCGGCTCATCGAGCGCTCTCGCTTCGGCGCCTGGCTGATTGCCGTGCGAGAGAATGAAGACGCGGCGAGGGCGCTTGGAGTCGATGCCAGCGCCGTCAAATCTATCGCCATGGTCGTCTCGGCCGCCATTACCGCTGCCGCCGGATGCTTCTACGCCCAATATTTTCTCTTCATCGATTCCGGGATTGCCTACGGCACCTGGATCTCAGTCGAAGCGCTATTGACGCCGATCATTGGCGGCGTTGGGACAGTGTTTGGTCCGTTGCTTGGCGCGCTCGTGGTCAAGACCCTCGGCGAGGGCGCAAAGCTGGTGGCCGGTGATGCTCCCGGTCTTGATCTCATTATCTATGGCGCGGTGCTCGTGCTGGTCATCTGGATCATGCCGCGCGGGCTAATCGGCGGGCTCACACATGTGCGCAAACTGCTGGCACAACGTGGAGCGACGGTAGTTCCTGCCGGGGAGGTTCGCGGTGACTGAGCCGCTCCTCGCTGTAGATGGCATCACCTGCAGGTTCGGCGGCTTGCTGGCGGTGAATGCCGCTTCGCTCGCGGCACACGCGGGGCAAATCACCGCGCTAATCGGCCCCAACGGTGCTGGAAAGACCACGCTTTTTTCGATCATCTCCGGCTTTGTCAGAGCCAACCAGGGCACTGTGCATTTTGCTGGTCAGGATGTTACCGGCGAGCCACCGCATCGCCTCGCGCGGCGCGGAATCGCCAGGACATTTCAGATCGTGCAGCCGTTTTATGGATTGTCGGTCCGCGAAAACATATTGGTCGGGTCCCATCTTCGTCATCGCAAACGCGATGCGGCGCTCTCCGCCGCTGACCAGATGGGCCGCGATGTGGGGCTTGGCGAGATGCTCGATAAGCCGGCGGACGCTTTGACCGTCGCCGGGCGTAAGCGGCTCGAACTTGCGCGTGCGCTTGCTACCGAACCGAAGGTGATCCTGCTCGATGAAGTGCTGGCAGGGCTCAATCCGTCCGAGATCAGAGACATCGTGCCGGTCATCCGTGATTTTTGCCGCCGTGGCATCACTATTCTGATGATCGAACATGTCATGCAGGCGGTAATGAGTCTCGCCGAACGCGTGTTTGTGCTTGCCGAGGGCCGAATCATTGCCGAGGGCACGCCGGCGAAAATTGTTGCAGATCCTTTGGTCGTTGAGGCGTACCTCGGTCGTGGCGCGGCAGCAAAGTTGGGAGCGCAGCATGAACGATAATGCGCTGCTCACTGTCGGAGACTTGCATGCAGGGTATGGAGAAACCGAGGTCCTTCATGGTGTCGACATGATGGTCAGTGCGGGTGAGATCGTTGCAGTCCTCGGATCGAATGGTGTCGGCAAATCGACGCTCAACCGCACAATCTCTGGAGTGCTGCGTGCCACCAAAGGATCGATTCGCTTCGCAGGGCATGCAATCGAGCGGGAAAAATCGACGAGTATTGTCTCGCGTGGACTCATTCACGTCCCGGAAGGTCGCTGCGTTTTTCCTAACTTGAGCGTAAGGGATAATCTCGAGCTCGGAGGATATCGACGAGCGCGCAATCGCCGGCAACAGAATCGGGAAAAGGTCTTCGGTATTTTTCCGCGTCTTGCCGAGCGGCAGTCGCAGCGCGCCGGCAGTCTTTCGGGCGGCGAGCAGCAAATGCTGGCGATCGGACGGGGCCTGATGGCCGAACCCATTTTGCTCATTCTGGACGAGCCGTCGCTCGGTCTTTCGCCGCTCCTCGTTGAAGAACTCTTTGCCTTGATCCGACGCATCAATGAGCAGGGCATCGCTCTCCTCCTGGTCGAGCAGAATGTTGTGCAAAGCCTTGAAGTGGCCCATCGGGCCTATATTCTTGAAAATGGCAGCGTGGTGCTGAATGGAGCATCCGATCAGCTGCGCAATGATCCTAATCTCAAGCGCGCCTATCTCGGACTATGATCATGGCTGACGCAGAAACCCTCCGCACACGGCTCGCGCGCGAACCCATCGTCGTAGCGCCGGGAGTCTACGACGCGCTCACCGCGCATCTGGCCGAACGCGCGGGGTTTTCGACTCTCTATGTTTCCGGAGCGGCCATCGCCTACACCCGGCTTGGGCGCCCCGATATCGGCCTTGTGGCGATGAACGAAGTTGCAGACACCATCTCCATGATTAGCGATCGTGTTCGCGCCGATCTTGTTGTCGATGCCGATACTGGATACGGCAACGCGCTCAACGTTGGACGGACGATCCGTTTGTTCGAACGCGCCGGGGCAAGGGGCATTCAGCTCGAGGATCAGGCATTCCCCAAGCGTTGCGGCCACCTTGACAACAAATCGCTTATTCCTTCGGAAGAAATGGTCGGGAAAATCAAGGCCGCCCTCGATGCAAGACGCTCGCGCGAAACTCTGGTGATTGCCCGAACTGATGCTGTAGCGGTCGAGGGCTTCGATCGCGCCGTTGCGCGGGCCGTCAGTTACCGTGATGCGGGTGCAGACATATTGTTTATCGAAGCGCCGAAAACGCGTGCAGAGCTCCAACGCATTCCACCCGCGGTCAGCAACGTGCCGCTGATGGCGAACATGGTCGAGGGCGGCAAAACGCCTCCGCTCAATGCCAGTGAGCTTGAGGCGATCGGCTTTTCGCTGGTGATTTTTCCCGGCGCTATCGTGCGCGTACTGGCGCGCGCCGCGGACGAATTTTACGCTGCTCTGGCCGCCAAGGGTACGTCGGAACCTTTCCAGAACCGCATGTACGATTTTACGGCGCTCAATGAATTGATCGGGACGCCGGAAATGATCGCGCTCGGCAAGCAATACGAAGCGAATACCAAGAAGGGTGATAACAAGTGAAGTCGCGTAGCGCTTGTCTTCTCTTTGCTGCGATTGTTGTTCTTTCGTCGTCGATACCCGCGCTCCATGCCGAAGACTATCCCGCACGGCCGATCAAACTGGTGGTCGATGCACCAGCCGGCGGCACAACGGACACAATCGCGCGCTTCATCGCAGAACCGATGGCAGCTGCGCTGAAAAACCCCGTCCTGGTCGAAAACAGGCCAGGTGCGGGCGGCAATTTAGCCGCCGCTGCTGTGGCGAAGTCGCCGCCCGACGGATATACGCTGCTGGTCAGTTTCAGTAGCCACACCATCAACGCGACGCTTTATCCGACATTACCGTACGATCCTGTTGCTGACTTCACTCCGATCACGATGGTGGCAAGAGTTCCGAGTCTTCTCGTCGGACGTGCCAATCTGTCCGCGAAAGATCTCAAAGCGCTCATAGAGTTGGCGAAGGCCAAACCGCACACGCTCACCATTGGAATTGGCGGCATCGGTTCGTCGCTGCATCTCGCCGGTGAGAAATTCAAGCTGATGACCGGGGTCGATCTTCTCAATGTGCCGTATAAGGGAACGGCGCCTGCATTGAGCGACCTGCTGGGCGGCCAGATCGATCTCATGTTCATCAGTCTGGTTACAGGGGCCGAGCAAGTGCGCGCAGGCAAGTTGCGCGCCTATGGCGTGACGAGCATGCAGAGACAGCCATTCTTTCCAGAGGTGCCCGCGATCGGGGAAGTCGTCAGTGGGTTTGAATCCAGCGCCTGGTTCGGTGTCTTCGCGCCCGTCAATCTCCCCGGCGCTGTCACCGAAAGGCTGAACGCGGTCATTGTTGGGGCTCTCGCCGAGCCAAAACTGCGTGAGCAGCTGAAAAACGAGGGTGCCACCGCCGTCGGCAGCAGCGCGAATGAATTCGCGCTCTTCGTTCGCGAGGACATCGAGCGCTGGGCGCCACTTGTGAAGTCATCCGGCGCGACGCCGAACTAGTCAGGAATTGAGCATGAACAAAGTTTTCGACACCGTCATCAAGAATGCCCGCGTCGTTCGCCCGAACAAGACGTCGGTCGATTGCCTCGATATTGCGATCAAGGACGGAAAGATCGCCCGGCTCGCGCCGGAAATTCAGGCTGACCAGGCCAAGGAAGTGTTTGATGCGAAGAACCGTCTTGCATTTCCGGGATGCGTCGATTCGCACATGCACATCGGGATCTACGCGCCACTTGCCCAGGATGCGATTTCCGAGAGCAAGGCGGCCGCAATGGGTGGCGTCACTTCAAGCCTGAATTACCTGCGGACGGGACACTACTACCTCAATCGCGGTGGTCCTTATCGCGAGTTCATGCCCGAGGTCTTCAGACAGTCAGAGGGTAGGTTTTGGGTCGATTACGGTTTCCATATCGCGCCGATCGAATCCGGGCACATCGACGAGATGGAATCACTCATCACCGAACACGGTGTGACGTCCTTCAAGATCTTCATGTTTTATGGAGGATATGGACTGCACGGGCGTTCGTCGCAGCAAAATGATTTCCTGATGATCGGCCCTGACGAGCGTTACGACATCGCGCATTTCGAATTCATCATGCGTTCCGCCCAGCGTCTGATGGACAAGTTTCCGGGTCAGGCCGCCCATATCAGCGTCAGTTTGCACTGCGAACTGGCGGAGATTCTTAATGCCTATACGAAGATCGTGGAGCGCGAAGGCAAGCTGACCGGTTTGCACGCCTACAGCGCGGCGCGGCCTCCGCATGCCGAAGGTCTTGCCATCTGGATTGCCTCCTATCTGGCAAACGAAACCAACTGTCTGAATATCAACCTACTGCACCTGAGCTCGCGCAAGGCCGTGGAAGCTGCGTGGACAATGCAGCAGGTCTTTCCGCACATTGCTTTTCGTCGCGAAGTGACGGTCGGCCACCTTCTTTTGGATACCGATTGCGAATGCGCGGTCCACGCCAAGGTCAATCCCCCGGTCCGTCCGCGCGAGGATGTCGAGGCCCTGTGGCAGGCGGTGCTCGATCGCAGGATCGATTGGATCGTCAGCGATCATGCGTGCTGCTCCGCCGAGCAGAAGTGGTCGAAAGACGACCCGACCAACATCTGGTTGGCGAAATCGGGATTCGGTGGCACCGAATATCTTCTGTCAGGCGTCCTGAGCGAGGGTAGCAAGCGCGGGATGTCGTACAATCATATGGCCGAGCTTCTGAGCTGGAAGCCCGCACAGCGTTTTGGGTTGCCGAGCAAAGGTGATATCGCGCCGGGTTATGACGCTGATATCGCAATCGTTGATCCACACGAGAGCTTCGTGGTGCGCTCATCCGAATCCGAATCCATGCAAGGCTACTCGCCGTTCGAAGGCGCTGAACTTACCGGGCGGGCGAAGAGTACTTTTCTGCGGGGCGCTCTCGTTTACGACAATGGAAACGTCGTCGGACCAGCGCGCGGCAAATATCTACGAAGGTAAGGCAGCCTATCGCGGATCAACCGAGAATGTTTGGTAGCCAGGTTGCGATCGCCGGAAACGAAATGATGATCAGCAGAAGCAGTAGGCTCATTGTGATGTAGGGCACGACCGCCCGAAAGATATGAGCCATCGTCACCTCCGGCGGAGCCACTCCCTTCATCGTCATCAGTAGAAGGCCGTGCGGGGGAAGCAGAAGCCCGAGCTGCATGCAGATCAGATAAAGCACCCCGAACCAGATCAGATCGATTTCCAGCCGCTGAACGATCGGCATGAATACGGGCAGGGTAATCAACATCATGCTGACCTGATCGACGAAAACTCCAAGAAATATCAGCAGCAACATCATCCCGGCGATGATTGCCATTTTCGACAATCCCTGTCCCAGGATGGCGGAAACGATGCCTTGCGTCGCTCCGGAAAAACTGAGGATCTGCGAAAACGTGATTGCTCCCAATATAATGAAAAGAATCATGCCCGAGATCGCGACTGTGCCACGCAGGGCCCTCATCAGGTTTTCGAAATTCAAAACACGATAGGCGGCCGCGAGAGCCATTGTTGCGAGTGCACCCAACGCGGCAGATTCCGTCGGCGTGGCAATGCCCGCCGACATGGCGCCAATGACAACGACAAAAATTGATGCGAGCGGCAAGACGTAAAGAAAGAGCAATTCGTAACGATCCCAACCCGATTTGCTTTCGATTGGTGTTGCGGGCGCGAGATCGGGGCGGCTTATAACCCGAACAATGATGTAACCGACAAAGGCGACGCTCAACATCAGGCCGGGTACGACACCGCCGATCAACAGCTTTGAAATCGAAATTCCGGAAAGGCTGCCAAGCAGCACCGTCAGGGCCGACGGTGGAATGAGCATATCGACCGCGCCGATCGCCATGATCGGACCGGTTGCCAGTACCGGGTTGTATCCACGCGATAGCATCACCGGCAGCATCAACGAGCCGAGCATCGCCGT
>DASRAF010000083.1:0-4926 GCA_035638295.1 Pseudolabrys sp. | reverse complement strand
CGGGTTGCTGCGCGAGTTGAATTTCACCACCACCGTGATCAGCAGCGCCAAAACGAACAGCGCGATGGCCGAAATCACCCACAGCAGAAAGTCATGGAACCAGATGATGTCATCCATCACCGGGGTCGCGCCTTTCTGCATGCCGAGTTGCCATGGCATCGGCTGGCCCGACGCGGCTAGCGCGACTTCCGCGGTCATGAGGGGCACGCTAGTGCCGATGAATGTGATCAACCGCTTGAGCACCAGCATTGTTCAGTGCGCTCCTTCGACGAAAAAACGGCCTTGCTCAGGCCCCGTTTTGCCGCCCACCACAGGACATGATGTTCGGCGCGACCCGCTGAGCACGGCATTGCCACGGGCGTGGCCGCTTGGGCGGCGCAACGGGACGGGGGGAGATCCCGGCCTCTCAAACCACAATTCCAGTCCTCCCGCAATGCGCCTTATAAGGGCCCGCATGCGACAAACGGCTTATCCAAGCTTATCCAAAATAGGGCACTGGTGTCCGCCTTATAGCCGCGCCCCCCAACGGCCATAGTTGCTTGACAGGACCGGCCGGGCATGACCGAAAGAGGGCGATTAGAATGCTGTCCGGGCCGCGATTCGCCTCTGCTTCGGGGTATCAAGGTGGGCGCGCTCTGGATTGCAAAGGATTGATCATGGGAATTTTCGAAGTTGGCAGACGGGCTTTGAGGGGCGCGGCGCGACGCAAGGCAATCCTGCTGGGCGCGTTGCTGACGCTCGCGGCTGTCGGCCATGCCTTGGCTCAAGGCGCCGTCAAGTCAGTGCACAAGGACTGGCAGATTCGCTGCGATACACCACCGGGAGCCAAGTCCGAGCAGTGCGCCCTCATCCAGAGTGTAACGGCGGAAGACCGCGCCAATGTCGGTTTGACCGTCATCGTGCTCAAGACCGCCGATCAGAGAAGTCGCCTCATGCGCGTGGTTGCCCCCCTGGGTGTGTTATTGCCGTCAGGTCTGGGGCTCAAGATCGACCAGGCGGATATCGGTCGGGCGGGTTTCGTGCGGTGTCTACCCAATGGGTGCATAGCCGAAGTGGTCATGGACGACGAGCTCATCAAAAAACTTCGTACCGGCAAAAGCGCAACCTTCATTATTTTCCAGACACCGGAAGAAGGTATCGGCTTCCCAATGAGTCTTGCCGGCTTCGGTGAGGGCTACGACAAGCTGCCGTGACACCCCTCGCGGCCAGGCTTCCGCGACATTATCTTTGGGTCAGCGCGTGGCGGAGCCAAACATGACATCACCTTCATCTCTTATCGACCGTGCCGAACTCGATCGCGGCAAAGTGCGCCAGATCATCGGACGCGGGCTGGATGGCGCCGATGACGGAGAACTGTTCCTCGAGTATCGCCAGGCCGAAGCCCTGACGTTCGACAACGGTCGCCTCAAGCAGGCGACCTACGATACGGTCCAGGGATTCGGTCTGCGCGCCGTAAAAGATGAAGCCGTGGGTTATGCGCACGCCTCGGACCTGTCCGAAGGCGCGCTCGAACGGGCCGCCGAAGCGGTCCGCGCCGTCAAAGGCGGACACAGCGGAACCTATGCCGAGGCGCCGGCGCGCACCAACCGCAAGCTCTATGGTGACGAAAATCCTTTGGGCTTCCCGGCCTTCGAAGCGAAGGTGAAATTGCTCGAGTCGATCGACGCCTATGCGCGCGAGAAGGATGCACGCGTCCGGCAGGTATCGGCCAGCGTTGCGGCGAGCTGGCAAGTCGTCGAAATACTGCGCGCTGACGGGGAAACCTATCGCGACATCCGCCCGATGGTGCGGATGAACGTGTCGATTGTTGCCGGGGACGGTGATCGACAGGAATCTGGCAGCTACGGGTTCGGCGGCCGTGAAGGCTTCCAGCGGCTGATCGAGCCGCATGCCTGGCAAGGTGCTGTGGATGAGGCGATCAGGCAGGCCCTGGTCAACCTTCAGGCCATTCCGGCTCCGGCAGGTGAAATGGATGTCGTGCTCGGCTCCGGCTGGCCCGGCGTGATGTTGCACGAGGCCGTGGGCCATGGACTCGAAGGCGACTTCAATCGCAAGAAGACTTCGGCGTTTGCCGGCCTCATGGGGCAGCGCGTTGCGGCCGAAGGGGTCACGGTTGTCGATGATGGCACCATACAGGCACGTCGCGGATCATTGTCCATCGACGATGAAGGCACACCGACCAACCGCACCGCGCTGATCGAAGACGGGATCCTCGTGGGCTACATGCAAGACAGGCAGAACGCTCGGTTGATGGGGATGGCGCCAACCGGTAACGGCCGGCGCGAATCGCACGCACACGTGCCGATGCCGCGCATGACCAACACCTACATGCTCGCAGGCGATCGCGACCCGAAGGAAATCCTCGCCTCGGTCAAAAATGGACTTTACGCCGTAAGCTTTGGCGGCGGTCAGGTCGACATCACGTCGGGCAAATACGTGTTTCAGTGCACCGAGGCTTACCGGATCGAGAACGGCAAGGTCGGTGCGCCGGTCAAGGGCGCGATGCTGATCGGCAATGGCCCCACTGATCTGCATCGCATCAGCATGATCGGCAACGATTTCGCGCTCGACCCGGGGATCGGCACCTGCGGCAAGAACGGCCAGGGCGTGCCGGTCGGTGTCGGTCAACCGAGCCTGCGCATGGACAAGATCACGGTGGGCGGCACCGCGTAATGATGGAGTGAGCCGAATGCAGGACAACTCACGCCCTGTCCGATGGATCAAGAATATCGCCGATATCGCCGTTATCGTGCTGATCGTGGTTGCGGCGAAAACCGCAATCGCGGAACCGTTCTACGTGCCATCCGGCTCGATGGAGCCCACGCTGCTGATTGGCGATGAATTGCTGGCGACAAAATTTCCATATGGCTACAGTTCGGCTTCCCTCCCCGCTTTTCTGACCTTGCCGAACACTTCGCGGGTTTTCGCGACCTTGCCCAAACGCGGTGATGTCGTCGTGTTCCGGTGGCCAGGCGACCGATCGCAGGTTTGGGTTAAGCGCGTCATCGGCTTGCCCGGTGATCGCATCGCCGTACACCACGGACAGGTGTGGATTGACGGCGCGCCGGTCGGCGTGCGCCCCGCCGGCGAAGGTCAGGTGGAGGTCGAGGATGGTCGCGCGGTGTCGGCCGTACGCTATATCGAGACACTGCCCGGCGGATACGAGCACTCGATATTCAAGATGCTGCCCCGCGCCCAATACGACGACATGGCAGAGGTGGTTGTGCCACCCGGCCACTTGTTCGTCATGGGAGACAACCGCGACAATTCCTCCGACAGTCGCGTGCCCGTGCGCGCCGGCGGCGTCGGCCTGTTGCCGGTGAATGATCTGGTGGGTCGCGTGGACGCCGTCGTTGGCTCCTGGGACCTCGCCACCAAGAATCGTCCGTTGAGCGAATGGCCTTCCGGCTTGCGTCTGTCGCGATTTTTTACCGCGGTGCGTTGATCGCCGCTGCTATCGCACGACACCGGAAATACAACACGGCTTGCTCTTCGGCCGTGTAATGTGATCCTTGAGATAGCATCGCGCTGAAGCGCCAATGTAGCCTGGCCGCACATAAGTCCACGCGCGGCATTTGTTGTCGGCTTCGCACGCCGCCTTGCAGGGCGCGCCCGCGGAATCAGCAGAAATTTCAAGACTGCGATAGTCGCCGCCGACGCGGTCGATGGAATATTCTATCGGTCCCTTGCGCGGTTCGATGACGCCGGCGCCGCGAACGCCGGAAACGCAACACTTGTCCTCGGTGCGAGCGGGCACCTGGCTCTTCAGCCAGCAAGTGGCAATCGCGTTGGCTGTGCGTGGATACGAGAAACTCCAGGCACGGCAACGTGGGTCGCGTTCGCAGCGAGCCGCGCATACGGCCGGATCACCGTTGCGGATTGGGAAATTCGCGTAGTCGCCACCGCGACGGTCGAACCCGGTTTGGGCATGCGCCGGTTGAATTGGCGCCCATACCGCCAGAATGAGCGCGACCGACAGCCAAAGTGGAAATCGCATGCGCGCCCGCTCGAATTCGAGAATCGGTAGCTTTGCCCCGCCCGCATGTTAACGCACCGCTGAAGAATTGTGCAGGAGGTCTGACGCACGACGACGTCCATGCCCAACAAATGTAAGCGCCCGCCGGAGGGGCCGACGGGCGCGGATCCGGCCGCGAGAGGGGATGTTCGCGGATGTCGGATCGAGCGGCCGACGAGAGGGATCGGCCGTTTTCTAGGTCGCCTGCTGCTGAGGCCGTTCCGGCACAGAACGCCGTGCGGCCGGGTCGAACTCTGCGCGCCTGATCGAGTGATTCAGGCGCCGCTCCAGGGCACGCTCACGCAGAAGGGCCGTGGGGTCGTCCCAGAACGGCTCGGAGAACGCATCACGAAGATCGGAGCGAGTGATGCCGATATCGTCGAGCATTCGGCGGTCCAGCCCGGTCAAAACGCGGGCCTCGCGCCTGTGACGGCGCGCCCGAGCAAGCTCTTTGAGCCAGTAGGACACCAAGGCCAGCAACGAAGCCAAAGCTCGTACCAGAGCGCTGCCGGCCACGGGCAAAACAACATATTTAGCGCTCATATCAGTCTCCATTCAGTTCGCGGTTACAGCGCCAAAATCAGCTTTGGCGCCGCCCAGAACCACCCGAAATCCCCACCCGATTCCTCTGGAAGGCACGAAATATTGCACTGCGGGGATTGATTAGTGAAACGAATGTTTTTAATCTGACTAATCAGGAATAGTGATATAGCCAGCGGGCTCCATCCAGGACCGTGCCAATGACGGCAATGCTCGATATCGACCAACTTCGCACCTTCATCGCCATTTCCGAAACCGGCAGCTTCACCAAGGCCGCCGAGGTCGTGAACAAGACTCAGTCCGCCGTTTCCATGCAGATGAAGCGGCTGGAAGAACGACTGGAGCGGCCGATCTTTGCCCGCGATGGCCGC
>DASRAF010000082.1:0-2176 GCA_035638295.1 Pseudolabrys sp. | reverse complement strand
AAACAGAACGAGCGCCTCGACGCCTATGTCGAGGGTCGAGGAATCGAGGCGCTATTCGATGAATTGAAGTCGAAGGGAGCCCATATCATTCGACCACTCGAAGAGAGACCATGGGGTTGCAAGGACTTCTATGTTGAAGATGTCGACGGATATCTACTCTGCTTCAGTGAAGAAACGGCATAACACGCCGCCTTCATGTCGACGAGCGGCGCGCATCAGTCGCTGAAACCATGCGATTCTCGCGCAGCTCGCGGCTGAGCGGCAAATCCGTTTTCGCATCTCCAGACAAACGTCTCCCTGGGGTGGCACGGCGTGACAAAAGGGAATCCGATCCGATTCTGACTTGGCCGATGCTTGCGCTTGGCCTAGACTGCGCCCGAGGCGACCGAGGATGGCCAAGCGCGATGACATTCCGAAAACTGATCCGTCCGAGATTGAGCCGCTCATCCAGCGCCTTAAGTAGTCCAACCTCGAGCCGCGCGATGCGCAGTTGGTCGAGCGCTTGTTACGCCTCGTGCTCTCAATGGCCTCACTTCTCCAGCATAAGTTTTCAGCGTGCGACCGGCCTGAGCCGATGGGCGCGCTCGGATCGCAGCAGGAGCGAATCGATGATTATCCTGGCTCTTTTTCTTTTGTTTTCCCCACGGCAATTATCTCCCCCGCAGGCGTTCGTCAAGCACT
This sequence comes from Pseudolabrys sp., assembly GCA_035638295.1. Classification (GTDB taxonomy): domain Bacteria; phylum Pseudomonadota; class Alphaproteobacteria; order Rhizobiales; family Xanthobacteraceae; genus Pseudolabrys. Next base: position 1,495 of record DASRAF010000082.1, on the reverse strand, counting down.
GCGCGGCCTGTCATGGCGAAGAGGCGCGCGGGACGGCCAAGGGGCCCGGCCTAGCAGGCAATCCGCGCGTCGCCCGGCAGTCTGCCGAGCAGTTGCGTGCGTATCTGGAGCGGGGCAATGTCAGCGCGGGCATGCCTTCCTTCGCTGATCTCTCCGCCGACGAACTGGCATTGCTTGTGCGATACCTTCGCCGTCTCAATAACGACACGATCTTAGGCCCCCCGATTGTAGCGGATTCCCATCGGAAACCTGTCTGGGGCCCGCCGCAACCGGGCGACTGGCGTACGTATAACGGCAACGACTCGGCAAATCGTTACAGCCTGCTCAAGCAGATCAGCCGGGGGAACGTGGCTTCGCTGAAGTTGAAGTGGTTGTTCCCGATTTCTTATTTCGGCCTGGAAGTGACGCCGCTGGCCGCGGATGGCGTGGTCTACGTCACGGGCCCAAACCAGGTCTACGCGTTGGATGCGCTCACCGGCGCGCCGCTGTGGCAATACTCGCGTCCACCCAGTCCAGGGATGGTGGGTGATGCAAGGCTAGGCACAAACCGGGGCGTTGCCCTTCTGCGGGACAAGATCTTTTTCGTGACCGACAACGCGCGCCTGCTGGCGCTAGATCGCGCCAGCGGTAACCTGCTCTGGGAAGTCCCGATGGCGCCCGACTCGAACGAGCGGCACTATTACGGTGGCACCATGGCGCCCCTCGTCGTCAACGAGACCGTGATCGTCGGCGTCGCCGGCGCGGATCATGGGATTCGCGGATTTATCGCCGCGTTCAAGCCTGAGTCTGGCGCGCTCGTCTGGCGACGATGGACGGTGCCCCGCCGAGGCGAGCCGGGCATCGAAACCTGGCAAGGCAAGGAGCCCATCACCGGCGGCGGCTCGACCTGGCTGACCGGCTCGTACGACCCGTCCACCGATACGCTATACTGGGCCACGGGCAATCCGTGGCCCGATGCAGATGATCGCGACCGACCCGGGGATAACCTGTACACCAACTGTGTACTAGCACTCGACGCGAAGACCGGGGATCTCAAATGGCACTATCAATTCACGCCGCACGATGTGAAGGATCGTGATGCCACCGAGCCCAACGTCCTGGTCGATGTTACGTATAAAGGCAAGCCCGCCAAGCTATTGTTGCACGCCGACCGCAACGGCTTCTTCTATGTGCTCGACCGCACCGATGGAAACCTGCTGCTGGCCAAACCCTTTCTGCGCCGGGTCGACTGGGCGTCGGGCATCGGCCCCGATGGACGCCCGATCGTCACAGATGCCCACGGCTGTCCCAGCGATGCCGCCAATTGGGATGCCACGACATATTCTCCTGAAACGGGGCTGTACTATGTCATGGCGCTGGAAGAATGCGTTGGCAAGCCGACTGGCTATCCCGATCAGACCGGGCAGCGCTTCCTGCGCGCCCTCAACATCGAGACGGGCGATATCGTCTGGGAAGTCCCGCAACCCGGGCCAGCACGCGCCAAAACCTGGACGGG
>DASRAF010000081.1:0-23095 GCA_035638295.1 Pseudolabrys sp. | reverse complement strand
CGATCGTATCCAATTGGCAGCCTCCATTCCGCTCTGAAAACATATAGGGCACAGCTTTCTGTGACAAAACTCGTTCCGCTAGGCATTTGATGTTTTGCTTGCGTTCGGTGCGTTCTAACCGTCTGACCGCATCGGCTGTGCGAGATGTCCGTTTTTGGCCTACGGCGGACATCGGCTAATGCACCGTATATGTCTGCTTTCGGGGCCGTAAAGGACAGAAGACGTGCCATTGAGCGCAATCCCGACAATCGGCAATAACATCAAGGCGGGTTCGAGTGACAACGGCAGCAGGCTCACAATGCCCAATGCCGTTACGGTCTCAGTCAGCCACACCGTCGCCACCGCGCCGATGCGGGCGCCAATGAATGCACAGACGAGCTTGCCCATCGCCCCGCCGACAAAAATCAGCGTTAGCGCCAAACCGACAACCTGAACGCTAGCTCCCTTGGCGGTGAGTATGAACGGCAGGAACGTGAGGAAGGCCATGCGTGTCGCGCTATCGATCACACCGACCGACAGGAGCAGGGGAAATGCCAATGGCCTTACGGCACCGGTTGTCCCTCGGGCATGGTCGTCCTTTCGCGACGACATTTGAGCGTCGCTGAATCTCGGCATCGCGACAAAGATTGCCAGCGCGGCAACCACACCGAGAGCACCGAGGATCATCAGCGCCTGGCGCCAGGGCAACACGATGAACATCAGGGCCGCGGCAGCCGGGAAGATCATTTTTCCGATGTCACCGGCGAAATTGTATGTACCGAGTGCCTTCAGCGAGCGGGTGCCCGCGAAGGCATGCGCGATAAGCGATGACGCGAGGGGATGCTGGGTACTTGCGCCGAGGCCGCCGATGAACAGCGCGACGACCAGACCAGCGACTCCACTGCTGAGACCGGCAAATATGTAGCCAAGCCCTGCGAGCGCGGTGCCGAGCGCCAGCACCGTCGCCGCGGCACCGAAACGTTCAGCCACAAAACCCGCCGGAATCTGGAAGCCTGCGAGCGTGCCGGAAAAGACCGTTCGCATCAGCCCGAGCGCCGCAAAACCGAGGCCGAATTCGCCCTGCCAGATCGGCAACATCACGTAGACGAGATCGGTGTACCCGTCATGCAGCGCATGCGCACCGCAGGCAACGCCGAGAGCACGCCGCTCTGTGGCCTTCGCCGAAGCAGGATCTGGCGCCGTCGAGTCATCCGTGGCCGCACTCATGCGTGCCAGCTTAACAGAAAGGATATCGTCAGGTGGCAAAGCGGAAATGCATCACATCGCCGTCCGCGACGACGTAATCTTTGCCTTCCAGCCGCATTTTCCCCGCGTCGCGCGCGCCCGCCTCGCCTGCGCAGGCAATGTAGTCATCATAGGCGATGGTTTCGGACCTGATGAAGCCGCGCTCGAAATCGGTGTGAATGACGCCTGCCGCCTGCGGCGCCCTGGTACCCTGGGTGATAGTCCATGCGCGCGCTTCCTTCGGACCGACCGTGAAATAGGTCACAAGGTGCAGAAGCGCGTAGCCGGCGCGCACGAGGCGGTCGAGCCCAGTTTCCTTTAATCCGACAGCTTCAAGATATTCAGCGCGTTCTTCCGGCGGCAACGTCGCGATCTCCGATTCGATCTTGGCAGAGATGACAACCGCAACTGCACCTTCAGACTTTGCCCGCTCTTCGACCTTGCGGGAAAAATCATTTCCAGTCGCAGCGGACGCTTCGTCCACATTGCATGCGTAGAGGACCGGAGCCGACGTCAGCAAACCCAGCGAGTGAAACAGCTTGCCTTCCTCAGCCTTGCGCTCGACCAGACGCGCCGGTTTCCCGTCACGCAGGAGAACGAGGGTACGGTTGACAAGCTCGAGAGTGTCCTTGGCGAGCTTGGCGTCTTCGCCACTGCCTTTCGCCTTCTTCTCGAGATTATCGATGCGCTTTTCCAGGCTATCGAGATCGGCCAGCATCAGCTCGGTTTCGATCGTCTCGATGTCGGCAATGGGGTTGATCTTGCTCTCCACGTGGGTGACATCGCTGTCCTCAAAACAGCGTACCACGTGCACGATCGCGTCGACCTCGCGAATGGTGGCGAGAAACTGGTTGCCGAGGCCTTCGCCCTTGGACGCGCCCCGCACGAGCCCGGCAATATCGACGAACGTGATGCGCGTCGGAATGATCTGCGCCGACTTCCCGAGCACCGCAAGTTTGTCCAAACGCCCGTCCCGCACCGCAATCTCGCCGACATTCGGGTCGATCGTGCAGAATGGGTAGTTGGCGGCCTGTGCGGCCGCAGTCTGCGTCAAAGCATTGAAGAGTGTCGACTTGCCCACGTTTGGCAGGCCGACAATTCCGCATTTAAATCCCATGATCTTATTGTCTCTATGCCCGTATTCTTATTTGGAATCGGACAATTCATCATCCGCTTCGTCGGCGAAGCCCTTTGCTTCCATGGCCAGATGGACCTTGTTTTGAAACGATGAATCCCTGCCCTCGACCAGAAGCGGAGCGTTGTCTGCGACCACATCGCACAAGGCCTCGACCCACGCCCACTCGCTTTTTGCGAAGTCGGCGAGCACGTGCATCGGGACCAACTCCTTGATATTCGGCTTACCGATGCCGATGCGCACGCGCTTGTACTGGTTGCCAATGTGGGCGGTTATCGAACGCAGACCATTGTGGCCTGCAACGCCACCGCCAACTTTCACCCTGACTTTCGCCCGCGGCAGATCGACTTCGTCGTGAAAAACCACGATGCTGTCGACATCGAGCTTGTAGAAATTCGCCGCCTCGCTAACTGCTCTGCCTGACTCATTCATATATGTGCCGGGCAAAAGCAGAAGGATGCGCTTCTCAGCAATATTGCCTTCCACTGCAACGCCTTGAAACCGTCGCCGCCACGGCGACAGTTCATGGCGCCGCGCGATCGCCTGCACCGCCATGAACCCGATGTTATGGCGGTTGCCTGCGTGCTTGGGACCGGGATTGCCGAGACCGATGAAAAGCAGCATGGCGTGAACGGCGCTCGCCTAGAATTTGCCGATTACGCAAACGCTGACGGTGAGGCCCGAACGAGGCCTCACTTCTTCTCGGGCTTCGCAGCCGCGGCGGCGGCAGGTGCGGCCCCACCAGCAGGAGCCGCGCCAGGCGCTGCACCTGGGGCAGCCCCTGGGGCCGCGCCTTCGGCAGCGGGCGCAGCCGCGGCGGCTGCGGCGGCTGCCGCTGCTGCTGCTGCGGCCGCTTCGGCGGCGGCCTTCATTTCTTCCGCATATCCAGACGGCGGCACGACGGTCACGAGTGTCATGTCGGGGCGCCCGATCACGCGAATATTCTTTGGGAGCGTCACTTCGGTCAGGTGCTTGGAGTGATTGATGTCGAGGCCGGAAATATCGACGTCGACCGACTCCGGGATCGCGTCCGCCGGGCATACCACTTCGACAGTGTGTGTGACGATGTTCACCGCACCACCGCGTTTCACGCCCGGCGCCTGATCCGCATTGAGCACGTGCACAGGAATGTGCACGCGAATGGTGGCGCCTTCCGACACCCGCAGAAAGTCGACATGCATCGGCAGGTCCTTGATCGCATCGAGCTGGAAGTCGCGCGGAATGACCCGATGCTTGGTGCCGTCCACATCGATGTTGTAGAGCGTAGTGAGGAAGCGCCCGGCGTAGATGCGCTGGCGCAGTTCGTCATGATCAACCAGGACCATGAGCGGGGGCTTGTTCTCTCCGTAAATCACGCCCGGTACTTTGCCGGTGCGACGCGCAGCCCGAGCGGCCCCCTTGCCGCCTTTCGGACGCGCCGTCGCTTTCATTTCATGGACGGTCGCCATTGTAATCCCTCATCTAAGTCATGGAAAAAGGCGGCTTTTTCGCCGCCTGCGCACGCGGCAAGCCTCCAGGGGTGCCGGGGGCCGCGAACGGGGCGGGTTATAGCGGCAGCATTCCAAAAGGGCAAGAAACCGCGCAGACCGTAATCAGGGGGTCTCTTCGGACGAACCCTTGGCCTTCTTGCGGGGCTTTTCGGCCTTGGCCTCCAGAGCCGCGATCCGTGCCTTCAGGGCCTCATTCTCTTCCCGCGCCAGACGCGCCATATCCTTGACCGCCTCGAACTCCTCACGTTTGACCACGTCGAGATCGCGCAAAATCCTTTCAGCCTGACTGCGCAACAGGGTATCAAATTCGCGACGCACCCCTTGCGCCACACCCGCTGCATCGTTCATCAAGCGCGCCATCTCGTCGAAAAAGCGGTTGCTGGTCTGGGTCATATTTCGCCCCCGGCGCCGGATTACTTCACAATGCCGATCCGGCCGTGCCGCCGCAAGACCCGACGTGCTAGCACTTCCCGGCGGGGCGTACGTTCTACAGAAGCGGATCTCGCAATGCCTGTGCTTGTCATCCCCTATCCAACCTTCGATCCGGTGCTGGTCCAGCTCGGGCCCTTCGCCATCCGCTGGTATGCCCTCGCCTATATCTTCGGCATCCTTATCGGCTGGGGCTACGCGCGCCTGCTGATTCGCTCGACAAAATTGTGGGGGCGCAAGGCACCGATGTCGGTGAACGACTTCGATGATTTCGTTCTGTGGATCACGATCGGGATCATCCTGGGTGGCCGTATCGGATACGTGCTCTTTTACAATCTCCCCTACTTCGTCGAGCATCCACTCGAAATCGTGCAGCTGTGGAATGGCGGCATGTCGTTTCATGGTGGTTTCATCGGCTGCGTGCTCGCGGTTCTGTTATTTGGATACACGCGCGGCATCTCCGTTCTTTCCCTTGGCGACCTCACCTGCGCAGCCGGCACCATCGGCTTGTTCCTGGGCCGGCTCGCCAATTTCATAAACGGGGAATTGTGGGGCCGTCCTACGGACGTGCCCTGGGCCATGATATTTCCGAATGGCGGGCCGTTGCCGCGACACCCCAGTCAGCTTTATGAGGCGGGGCTCGAAGGTTTGTTGCTGTTTATCGTCCTCGCGCTCCTCGTGCGCGCTGGCGCGCTGAAGCGGCCCGGCCTGATCATCGGATGCTTTGCTGTTGGCTACGCTCTCGCACGTACGTTCTGTGAGTTCTTCCGCGAACCGGATGCCCAGCTTGGCTTTCTTTGGGGCGGGGCGACCATGGGCCAGTTGCTGTCCGTGCCGCTGTTCCTCGCCGGTCTTTGTTTTATTTTCTACGCACTGAAGCACCCATCGCTTCGGAGTCGCTAGTGGAGGAAAACTCCACGCTGGAAGTTGAGATCCGCCGCCGGATCGAGCTGGGCGGGCCAATGCCTGTGGCCGAGTACATGACGCTCTGTCTGCTCGACCCCGCATTCGGCTACTACACAACTCACGACCCGTTCGGCGCGCGAGGTGATTACATCACCGCGCCCGAGGTCAGCCAGATGTTCGGCGAGCTGATCGGTATCTGGGCGTCTGCCGTATGGAAACAGATGGGAGCCCCCGAGAATTTGCGTTTGATCGAGCTCGGCCCGGGTCGGGGCACGATGATGAAGGACGCATTGCGGGCAGCGCAAATCGTGCCGGAGTTTCGTGCAGCAATCGTGCTGCACCTGATCGAGGTCAGCCCTGCTTTGCAAGCGCAGCAGGAAAAGACGCTGGAAGGCACCGGGATTCCAATCACCTGGCACCGTTCGCTGACTGACGTGCCGAAAGGGCCAGCGATCATCTTCGCAAATGAATTTTTCGACGCTTTGCCGATCAACCAGGCGGTTAAGACCGAACGCGGCTGGCATGAACGGCGAATCCAGATTGATCCGTCGGGACAGCTGGCCTTCACGATCGCGCCGGAGCCGATGCCATTCTTCCAGGACCTGCTGCTGCCTGCACTGCGTACGCCGCGAACAGGGGCCGTTTTCGAATGGCGCGCAGACTCCGCTGGCATCGAGGTCGGCCGGTGCGTCGCGGATAACCGAGGCGCCGCGCTCGTAATCGACTACGGACACACCGAAACCGCGCTCGGCGAAACCTTGCAGGCTGTTGGTCAGCACGCCTACGCCGATCCCCTCACATATCCCGGTCATCTTGACCTGACCGCACACGTAGACTTCCAGTCGTTGACGCGCGCCGTCGAAGCCATGGGTACGATCGGGTTTGGACCGATCGAACAGTCGCAATTCCTGCGGCGGCTGGGTATCGAACGCCGGGCCGCCGCACTGAAAGCAAAAGCCGCGCGGGCGGCCGACATCGACGAGGCGCTCGAGCGTTTGATCGGCCGCAACCGGGATGCGATGGGCGAACTGTTCAAGGTCACCGCCTTCGCCCATCCGTCGGTGGGCGCGCCTCCCGGATTTGAGACCTGATCGCTGGCCGCGCGAGCTTGCGCGCACTATCTATTCAGTCATTGCAAAGGTATCGGAACGAAATGCTCCAAGCCGCTACACTTGCCACTCTCGAGCGCGTTCGCCACGCTTTTTTCACCCGCTCCGGCGGTGTGTCGGAGGGCGTTTATTCTTCGCTCAATGGCGGAGTCGGCTCTCGCGATACGCCGGACAAAGTGGCCGAGAACCGCGCGCGCATGGCGGCGGTACTCGGAGTGACCCCGGATCGACTGCTGACGGCGTATCAAATTCACTCGCCGAACGTTGTGGTCGCTGATGAGCCATGGACTCCAGAGAACCGGCCGCGAGCCGACGCCATTGTCACACGCGTTCCGCGATTGGCGATTGGCGTATCGACTGCCGACTGTGCACCATTGCTTTTCGCCGACAGCGCCGCCGGAGTGATCGGGGCAGCGCATGCAGGCTGGCGGGGCGCGCTGACAGGCGTGATTGAAGAAACGATCGCCGCGATGGAGCGACTGGGCGCCGACCGCGATCGCCTCAGCGTCGCACTCGGACCAACCATTCGCCAGCAAAACTACGAAGTCGGTCCAGAGTTCGTCGAGCGTTTCCTGATTGCCGACCGGGCGAATGCAGATTTCTTTGCACCGTCGCAACGCGCCGGCCACGCGATGTTCGATCTCACCGGCTATATCGCGCAACGCGTCCGGCAGGCCGCCATTACGCGGTTCGAAGACCTCGGCTTGTGCACATATGCCGAGCCGGCGCGCTTCTTCAGCTATCGGCGCACCACGCTGCACGGCGAGCCCGACTATGGTCGGCATGTCAATGCCATTGTGCTCGCCGAGTGATTTTTTGCGACTGGACTCCCCCGCGCGCTTCCCGTTAGGCTTTGCCCAGGCTGAAGAGATCAAGCACAAGAATCAGGCCTGGCGGGGTTGTCGATGGAGTGGGGTTCAGGTCGCCGTACGACCGGCGAGCTGCGGCGCGTCGGGCGCCTCGGCAGTTTATTTTGCATAGTCTGCGCACTGGCGCTAGCCGGATGCAATCCCGATAACCAAAGCCTGTCGGCTGCGCAACCACGCGGCGCGACGGTCGCCTTTGATTCCCTCGACGGATTGCCGCCGGGACAATTCCAGAAACTGGTCGGCGATCTCAACGAAGAGGCGCAGTCCCGCCGTCTCGCGGTCATTTCACGCGAACAGTCTTCCGCCTATCGCGTGCGTGGCTATCTCGCCGTCAAGGTGACGAAGCGTCAGACCACGGTCGCGTGGGTGTGGGATGTGTTCGACCAGAGCGAACAGCGGGTGCTGCGCATCAGCGGGAAGGAAATCGCGAAAGCCCGAAACCGCGATGCCTGGGCTGCCGCAGATGACGCGATGCTACGCCGGATCGCCAGCACCAGCATGGAGCAACTGGCCGCCTTCCTGACCGCGCCCGAGGCGGCGCCGGGGACGGCGCCTTCGATAGCGGAGCCTCAGGTGGCAATGGCGCCGCCCGCCGAGTCCTCACCTGAAGCGGCCGGCATATTCCGTGCATCCCGGCCCGATCCCGTACAGCGGTCGGCGACCGACCGGGCACCTCTGCCCGCCGCGACATCGGAGGACGAAGAGGCGGTGACGCTTTCAGCGTCCGCCCATTAGCGCCGTTCAGCAGCCGGTTTAGACCGATGGACATATTGCCGGGCCGTGCCCGCCTTGATATGACCACGCCGCCTATGGCGTGGGAGTAAGGGCGAGGAGTGAAGATGTCGGGCAAGAACGGAGCGATCAAGCTCGTCGCCGGCAATTCGAATCCTGCCTTGGCGCAGGGAATCTCGAACTACCTGAAGCTTCCGTTGGCGAAGGCGGTCGTACGCCGTTTCGCCGACATGGAGATCTTCGTCGAAATTCAGGAGAACGTGCGCGGCGCGGACGTGTTCGTGATTCAATCGACCTCGTTCCCTGCCAACGACCACTTGATGGAATTGTTGATCATCATCGACGCGCTGCGGCGCTCTTCCGCGCGGCGCATTACGGCCGTCATTCCCTATTTCGGCTATGCCCGTCAGGATCGCAAACCGGGCCCGCGGACGCCGATCTCGGCAAAGCTGGTTGCCAATCTGATCACCCGTGCCGGCACTGACCGCGTCATGACGCTCGACCTGCACGCGGGACAAATTCAGGGCTTTTTCGATATTCCGACCGACAATCTCTACGCGTCGCCGGTCATGGTCCGGGATATTCGCGAACGGCTCAAGCTCGACAACATCATGGTGGTGTCACCTGATGTTGGCGGCGTCGTGCGCGCGCGGGGACTGGCGAAACGCATCAATGCTCCGCTTGCCATCATCGACAAGCGACGCGAACGCGCTGGCGAGTCCGAGGTCATGAACGTGATCGGCGACGTCAGCGGTTACACGTGCGTCCTTGTGGATGACATTGTCGATTCCGGCGGCACTCTGGTGAACGCGGGTGATGCTCTGCTCGAAAATAAGGCCAAAGCCGTGCACGCTTACATCAGCCATGGGGTCTTGTCTGGCGGCGCCGCTAAGCGCATCGCAGGTTCGCGATTGAAGGAGCTGGTGATTACCGACTCGATCCAGCCGACAAAGGAAATCCTGGCCGCTGGTAACATTCGCATACTCGAAATCGCGTCATTGATCGGTGAAGCAATCGGGCGCACAGCTGCCGAAGAGTCAGTTTCGAGCCTGTTTGACTGAACGCGCCCACGACGCCTGAGTGCGATACCGGCTATCGCTGTCCCAAGTTATCCACCAAAGAGTGGCTCCGCCGCAGCATTCTTTGTGGAGAGTCAGTCGCGCCCGGTTGCCTATGACTCGCAAATCACGGCTCATGACACTTGACGATGTCTTTGGCGGGCGGAATCAGCCGGGTTATAGTCGAATCGCTTGGTGATTCGCTTTTGCCGTCAAGGCAGCCCGTAAAATCCTGCGTCAAGGTGCGGACCGAGCCCCCATCCCGGGTCTTCCGCGATGTGTGGTGGCGTGCGTTTCCTCTCGCTCCATTCAGCAAAGCGGAGACGTAATGTCCCTGACAAATTACGCGGAAGAGCCCCGTATTAATCCCCTCGACGTTGTGGAGCGCCTGGCCACAGGCAACGACTGGTCATTCGAGCGCGCCAGTGACGACGAAATTACCATTTTGGTCACCGGGCGTTGGACCGACTATCAACTCTCCTATACGTGGATGAGTGATATCGAAGCCCTGCATCTGGCTTGTGCTTTTGATCTGCGGGTGCCCGAACGAAGAAGAGCCGATGTCCAGGCGCTGATTTCCCTCATCAACGAAAGGCTTTGGGTCGGGCACTTCGACCATTGGAATTCCGAAGGCGTCATGATGTTTCGCCATGCGCTGGTCCTCGCGGGGGGAACCGAAGCCTCGGGCAAGCAATGCGAGGCGTTGCTTGGCACCGCGCTTGAGGCTTGCGAACGCTACTTCACTGCTTTTCAATTCGTGGTCTGGGCCGGCAAAGGTGCGCGCGAGGCGCTCGATGCCGCCATGTTCGAAACCTCGGGCGAGGCGTAAGGCCGCTGATCGGCCATGGCCATCCGTAATGTCAAGCGGCTCGGTGAATTTCGCGGCACCCTCGTTCTTGTCGGCGCGGGCAAGATGGGCAGCGCCATGCTTGATGGCTGGCTCGCACGCGGCCTCGATCCGAAAAAGATAATCGTCATCGAGCCGGAACCGGTCAAAGCGGTGAAGGCACTGGCGCGCCGCGGAGTTAAACTCAATCCGAAAGACAAAGTCGGCGTAGCCAGCGCGATCGTGATCGCCGTAAAGCCGCAAAGCGCGCCGGAGGCCCTGCCTCAGCTCGCCCGCTATATCGACAAAGCGACGCTCGTGCTGTCCATCATGGCCGGTCGGACGGTCGGTTTTCTCGAGAAATTGTTACCGGCCGGAACGGCGATCGTTCGCGCAATGCCAAACACCCCCGCTGCGATCGGTCGGGGCATCAGCGTCGCGGTGGCCAACGCAAAGATTTCGAAGCGTCAGCGCAAGCAGGCGTCCGATCTCCTTGCGGCGATCGGCAAGGTCGAATGGGTCCCCGACGAAGCGCTCATGGACGCGGTGACGGCGCTTTCCGGGTCGGGACCCGCCTACATATTTCTGCTGGCGGAATGCATGACGCGTGCAGGAGTTGCCGCCGGCTTGCCGCCGGAGCTCGCGACACGCCTTGCTCGTGAAACCGTTGCCGGTTCGGCAGAACTGTTGCACCGATCGGATCTCGACGCGGCGACGCTGCGGCAGAATGTAACATCCCCAGGCGGCACAACCGCTGCCGCCCTGGAGGTTCTCATGGGCCCCGGGGGCTTCGACCAACTTTTGACGCAGGCCATTGCCGCCGCCACCCGGCGCTCGCGGGACCTCGCGGGCTAGTTCCGCCCTAGCACCGTCATCACTGCAACCTTACATTAAATAGAAGGAAAGCCATGGGAGGTCGTCATGGCCCGCAAATCGAAGCGTCGTCGCAGGGCTGCCGCGCCGCAGCCTCCAGCACCTACATCCAGCGATCGTGAGAAAGTGATCGCCGCGCTTATGGCGCTCCTTGCCGAAAGGCCCTTTGAACAAATCGGCCTTGCGGAGGTTGCCGGCCAGGCCGGGCTCAAGCTTTCGCAATTGCGCGCTGAGTTCGGCTCGACGCTTGCCATCCTCGCCGCACATATAAAGGAAATCGATCGTACCGTCCTCGCGGGCGGCGACGTGGACATGGCCGAGGAACCGGCGCGCGAACGCCTTTTCGACGTGCTGATGCGGCGCCTGGAAGCCCTCGCTCCCCACAAGGAGGCAATCCGCTCGATCATACGCTCGGCCCGAAGAAGCCCGGGGCTCGCTGTTGCTCTCAACGCGATGGCTGTTCGATCACAGCATTGGATGCTTGAGGCCGCCGGCATACGCTCGTCCGGTCCCCGCGGTGCGCTGCGGGCGCAAGGAGCCGCGCTCATGTTCGCACGGGTCCTGTCCGTTTGGGTGGATGACGAAGAACAAGGGCTCGACCGGACGATGGCGGCACTCGATCGCGGCCTCAACAGCGCCGAGCGTTGGGCCGGATTTCTCGACGATCTTTGCGCCCTTCCCTGTTTGCTCCGCGGACCAAGACGTCGCCGCCGGGCACGTGGTGAGGAAGCAGAAGCCGCCTAGACCGGCACGCGTACCGTTGCCCGCAGCCCTCCGAGCGGGCTTTCGCCCAGCGTGATATCGCCGCCATGCGAACGCGCGATATCACGCGCGATCGCGAGCCCGAGACCGGTCCCACCCTCATCCTGATTGCGCGCGTCATCGAGCCGCAGAAACGGCTTGAACACTTCCTCACGCAAGTGCGCGGGGATGCCAGGACCGTCGTCATCGATTGTAACAGTAAGATACCGATGATCGCGGTGACCGACGATTGCAATCGACGATGCAAAGCGCGCCGCGTTCGATACGAGATTGCTGAGGCAGCGTTTGAAAGCCGCAGGGCGAACGGTAACGATTGGCGGCCCGTGAAAAACGACGCTTGTCCTGTGACCGTGGCGCTCGGCGTCGGCCCGCAACTCTTCCAGAAATTCAGCCATATCTGTCTGAGCCGAAGTCTCGCCGCTGTCGCCGCGCGCAAAGGCGAGATAGGCCTCCAGCATGCGGGCCATCTCGTCGGTGTCCTTCTTCATCGCTTCGACTTCCGGCGAGTCTTTGATCAGGGCCAGTTCGAGCTTGAAGCGCGTAAGCACAGTCCGCAGATCGTGCGACACGCCCGCCAGCATCGCCGTGCGCTGTTCCATCGCGCGTTCAATACGCGTCTTCATCTCGATGAAGGCAGCGGCCGCGCGCCGGACCTCGCGTGCGCCACGCGGTCGGAAGTTTGGTGCTTCCCGACCCTTGCCGAAACTTTCCGCGGCATCAGCGAGCCGGAGAATGGGCTTGATCTGATTGCGCAGGAAAATGATCGCAACGATCAACAGCACCGTCGAAGTACCGACCATCCACAGCAGGAAGATTTCGGAATTGGAGACGTAAGCGGCGCTTCGACGCGCGAACACGCGCATGACCGTGTTGTCGAGCTGGACCCGGATTTCGAGCAGCGCCGACTTCCCGACGGTGTCGATCCAGTAAGGGCGCCCGATCTGTTTGCGGAGTTCATCGGAAAGTGCCTGATCCAGCAGCGAAAAGAATGGCTTGGGACCGGGCGGTGGTATGTCGAGCGACGGCAGAAAATCGACTACGAGACCGAGGCGTTCCTGCGCGATACGCCGGATCTGTGTCTGGTCAGCATCCTGCGGATAGCCGCGATAGACGTCGATCAGTGCCGCGATATCTTGCACGACGCTAGCGGACAGACGCTGGGTGACGACGTTCCAGTGCCGCTCCATGAATACGAAGGCGATCACCGACTGCAGGATCACCATGGGTGCGATGATGATCAGCAGCGCGCGGGCATAAAGCCCTTTCGGCATGCCGCTGTTGATCCACCGACTGACCCGTCGCCAACCGTCAGCGACCTGGCCAAGCGCACTATGGATCTTCCGCACGGGCGGAATGGAATCATACCACTCCCAGGCTTCGCGAAGACGCGTAAGCGCTGTACGAACACCATTCGTGATGTCGAGGCTGGTCATGAAGTGATCACCAGCCGATAACCGATACCACGCACGGTCTGTACAAAAAGAGGATTTGCGGGGTTGCGCTCGATCTTGCGCCGCAGGCGATTGACTTGCACATCCACCGCACGCTCGCTTACCGATCCGCTATTCCCAGCAAGTGACAGACGTGGCACGGTTTCGCCCGGAGCCTGCGAAAGAATCCGCAGCATTTCGCGCTCGCGGTCTGTGAGCCGGATGATCTCCTCACCTTTCCTCAACTCGCCACGTGCTAAATGATAGACAAACGGCCCAAAGCGAACCGATTCGACCGGTGGGGAGGCCGCCGGTTGCGCGCGTTTGAGAATATTGGCGATACGCAGCGACAGTTCACGAGGCTCGAAAGGCTTCGAAAGATAGTCGTCAGCACCGATCTCCAGACCCTTGATGCGGCTTTCGGCGGCGTCGCGCGCCGTCAGCATGAGAATAGGGACGGCTGAGTCACCGCGAATTGCCTTGGCGAGATCGAAACCGGATTCGCCCGGCATCATCACATCCAGGATAAGCAAATCGAAGCTCAGGCCTGTCAGTTTCGCGCGTGCATCCGAGGCAGTTTCCGCGGTCGTTACCCGATAGCCTTCGCCGGCCAGAAATCGGGAAAGCAGATCACGAATTCGCCGGTCATCATCGACCACGAGCAGATGCGGCGCATCGTCGGGAAGTGCGGCGGGCAGCGTCATAGCCAAGATTTCTTCCCTCCTGCGCTCAATCCCGAGTTTTCGACGCTCGGTCGGCCCGCGCAATCAATCGGAGTACACCATCACGGTTGTCGACATCGATCATCGCAGTGAGAAAGCGGCGAGCGGCCTCGTGCGCGTTAGGACCGAGTTCACCGAATGCCCGACTAATTCTCTGCGTCTGCAGAGTCGCGAGCTTGAGAGCGAGCGTTTCGCCTTTCCCGGTCGCGAACAGCAGACGCTGTCGGCGATCTTCCGCGCCCTCTTTCTGCGAGATGTACCCTTGATCAATCAGTTGTTTGAGTACCCGACCCAACGATTGCTTTGTGATGTTGAGGATCTCAAGCAAGTCGGCAACCTTTATGCCCGGATTGCGGTTGACGAAATGGAGCACGCGATGGTGCGCGCGACCGAAGCCCAACTTGAGGAGCACTTCGTCCGGATCGCCGACGAAATCGCGGTAGGCAAAAAACAAAAGCTCGATGATGTCCCAAATGGGCTCGGTTGAGCCGCCGGTCCCGCTGGACCGCTGCGCCACACTGTTCTCAGCCGTTGCTGTCTTGGTACTCAAATTTATGTCAGCCATGTTGACATATTTTGGATTTATGTTACAAAAACGGTGCTACAGACGAAAGGATAGTACCGAAGTGGTCCTTTTTCGGTCGGTGGCGAGCTGGAGGGACCCGATAGGTCCGTTTCGGCCCTTTTCATACCGGGTATTGCCCTGAGACGTAAAGTGTTGGCGTCGACCTGAAAAATACGCCATCACGGCCCGCAAGCCCGCTACGGCGATGGAGGTAAGTATGGCTACTCAATCCTATGACCGCCTCGAAGGCGTCATTTGGTACGACGGAAAGCTCGTGCCGTGGAGCGAGGCCAACCTGCATGCGCTGAGCCATGGTCTCCACTATGCCAGCTGTGTGTTCGAGGGCGAGCGCGCGTATGCCGGCAAAATATTCAAGAGCACCGGGCATTCCGAACGTCTGAAGCGCTCGGCCAACATCCTTGACTTCGAAATTCCCTACTCTGTCGCCGAAATCGACGCCGCCAAAAAGCTTGTCGTCGACAAGAATGGCAAGAAGGAAGCCTACGTGCGTCCGGTCGCCTGGCGTGGGTCGGAAATGATGGGAGTTTCGGCGCAGAGCAATACCATCCATCTGGCGATCGCAAGCTGGGAATGGCCAAGCTATTTCGATCCTGAGCAGCGGCTCAAGGGAATTAGACTCGATCTCGCGGAGTATCGCAGGCCCGATCCAAAGACTGCGCCATGCCGCGCCAAGGCGGCGGGTCTATACATGATCTGCACTATCTCCAAACACAGGGCCGAGCGCAAAGGCTACGCCGACGCGATGATGCTGGACTGGGAAGGTCGCGTGGCGGAGTGCACCGGTGCCAATATCTTTTTCGTCAGAGACGGCAAGATTCACACACCTATCGCCGATTGCTTCCTCGACGGCATTACCAGACAGACCGTCATCGGTCTTGCGCGCAAGCGTGGGCTTGAGGTGATCGAGCGCCGGATCATGCCCGACGAGCTGACGGAATTTTCCGAGTGCTTCATCACCGGTTCTGCAGCGGAAGTGACCGCCGTGGCGGAGATCGCTCACTGGAATTTCAATCCGGGTGGCATCACCAAAACGCTGATGGATGACTACACAGCCGAAGTGAAGCCGAAAGCGGTGGCCGCCTGAGTTTTATTTCAGAGCAGCCGCACGTGGCTCCTGCGGCCGCACTAGCGTAACATAGCGAACGCCGCTGGCTGATACGAACGCGTCCATCCGTTCATCGAGCACGCGACGCCGGCTTTGCGAAGCATGCCGAAGCAGAAGTACGCCGGTTTTGTCGAACACAACAAAGCCCGTGTGGAAATAGTCCAGGTTCGGCCGCCGGCTTACGAAGCCGATGATATCGCCGCGTTCCAATTTGCCACTATTGGCAAGAAAACTGGCGCTGGGAATAACGGTCATCGTGAACTGCCGCCGGCCGAGCCCCGGTTCGGAATCGACTGTCTTGTTTATGTCGACCGCGCCGCCCAGGTGGACCCAGCGACACATATTGTTTTCGACATTGTGCTGGCACCATTCAAAAAAATAGTGATTGCGTTCGCGCCAGGCTACGGCCCCATTGTGATAGCGAACATTCCTCAGGACTGAATCGAACTGGCTGCGATTGCTCGCAATCGCGGCAGCAAGAACGGTTTCGCAAAATGTGACGCAATCAAACGCGTCGTCGCGTACAACGAATTTTTCCGGTCGCGTCGGACCGCCTATCAATGTGTAGCCGAGGTAAGGTGTGCCACGCAGGGCGCCAGAGATGAAGTCGATTCTCTGCGAAATCGTGCCTTTCCCGCGGGCCTCCTCGATAAGTTGGCCGATGCGGACCTCTGACCCAGCGGTCCCCGCAATTGGCGCTCCCATGAAGGCGGCAGCGCCAAGCAGGCGGAGGACGGACCGGCGGTTCATAATGACATCAGTTCGCAATTGATGCTCGGCTCCGTCAGTCCTTGATCACGACCAGTCGATCCACACCGGATTCGGCACCCCAAACTTCACCTTGGCGGCCTAGCAGCTGCCGCACGGATGCTCCGCGTTTGTCGCTTGGAAAACTCTCGAATGTCTCTGTGCTCGGGTCAAAGCGGTGGATCGCATTCGCTACGAAATCCGTGACCCAGACTTTGTCATTGTTGTCGACATACACCGCATAGCAGCCACCCTTGCTCTTCGGCAGATTCCAAACCTTCCAGCTCTTGTTCATCGGATCGTAGCGGCCGATCTCGCCGCTGTTCCAGAAACTCACCCATAGAAGACCTTTGGAGTCGGACCATATACGGCGAGGACCCACACCAGGCTTCGGTGGTTGCACCATCAACGCGTCACCGCTAACCGTGTCGATCTTGGCGATGTGGTCGCCCGCAAGCGAGGCATACCAAACCTCGCCGTTCGGCGTAGTCGTGATGCCATAAGGGCCGGATCCCTTTGGTGCCTTCCAGGCCTCGACCTTGCCGCTGGCCGGATCGACGCGACCATAGACTCCGTTTTGGCCGGTAAACCAGAGGATGCCTTTGCGGTCGAACGTTGCTGTATTGAGATTGGCGCTGGGAAACTCTTTGGGTAGCGGAAATAGTTTCACAAGCTTGGTCGTCGGATCGAAACGCGCAATCGAATTCTGTCCGCCTTCGGTGATCCAGGCTGCGCGGTCGGGACCAACGATCACGCCGTGCGGCGCGGCGCCAGATCCGAGCGATATTTGTGTGACTTTGCCGGTCTTCGGATCGAGAATTCCGAGTGCGCCCTGGCTTTGCGCCGTGTACCAGACGTTTCCATCGGGCGCAGGCGCAACGTCGTGGGGATGCGCGCCATTCGGTACGTCAAAGTATTTGACCTGAGCAGCCTGCGCAGACTGAACGCCCAACGCGACAACCGCGATTGCGACAATGATGACCGGAACCATATTGCACTCCCGCAGTCAGACGCGTGAACTCATTCCGCCGCTTCGCGCCCTCGTCGTGGCGCTTTCCATCGCGCGGCGGCATCATCGTCGGCGGCCTTGGCATCGACCCAGGTTTTTCCGCTCGTCGTTTCGACTTGCTTCCAGAAAGGTGCACGGGTTTTCAGATAGTCCATAAGGAATTCCGCCGCAGCGAACGCAGCTTTGCGATGGCTCGACGTGGTCACCACGAGGACTATGTCTTCGCCCGGCACGATGCGGCCGTGTCGATGAACAACGGTCACGCCCAACAGCGACCAACGGTCGACGGCCTCTGCAACGTGTCGTTCGATCTCGGCTTCCGCCATCCCGGGATAGTGCTCGAGAGTGAGCGCGGCAATCGGCTCGCCGCGCTCGGATCCCCTGCAGATTCCGGTAAATGTCACGACCGCGCCTACATCAGTTCGGCCGCGTGTCAGCGCCGCCGCTTCCGCGGCGGCGTCGAACGGCTCGCGTTGCAAGCGTACGGTCGCTTTCATGCACTCAATGTAGCGCGCTCGCACAATCGAGGCTATCCACCCGTCATGGGCGGAAAAAACGCGATTTCACCAGCACCTTTGATCGCAGCGTCGGACCGCACATGACGGTGATCGATGGCAGCCCGGATTACATTCGGATTTTCGAAGGCGTGGGCATATTCCTCCCCGCGAGACGCAAGCCATGCCATCAGCTCGCCGACCGTTCGCACGCCCGACGGCATTTCGATCAATTCTTCCGGCTTGCCGATACGCTCACGGACCCACGCAAAATAACGCAGCGTTGTACTCATTCGTCGACCATGTATTGCAATCCCGCGCGCATGTAGTCCCAACCTGTATAAAGCGTGAGAATTGCGGACAGCCACAACAACAGGATGCCAATCTCGGTTACGACGGGAATATTGATCTTGGTGATGGTCGACAGCACGCGATCGCCTGCTTCGCCCGCGATCAAAAAACCAACAGCAACCATTTGCCCGGTGGTCTTCCATTTGGCCAGTCGGGTCACCGGGACGCCGACACGCAGCTCGGCAAGGTACTCCCGCAAGCCCGACACGAGTATTTCACGACAAAGAATGACCACCGCGGCGAGCAGACTCCATCCGCGAATTGTCTCCTCCGCCGCCAGCATCAGCAGGCAGGATGCGACCAGCAACTTGTCGGCAATCGGATCGAGCATCCGACCCAGCGAGGACTGCTGACCCCACGTGCGAGCAAGATACCCGTCGAGAATGTCGGTCACGCCGGCCAAAATGAAGATCGTCAGAGCGACCCATCGCAACCACAATGGCCCATCGAAAATGCTTTGCCAGAACATCAATCCCGCCACCACCGGAACGGCGGCGATGCGTGCATAGGTAAGCAGATTGGGCAGCGCGAGAGGCCGCGCTGGCAACGGGCGGGAACTGATGGCATTCATGTCGGAAAGGAACACCCGTGAAACGATCAGGTCAACGGGTGGGTCCAGTCAAATCCCCGCTGATTGTGCATGGCCTCAAGGATTATTGAATTGGCGGCTTGGGCAGGCGGCTTTTCCCGGGCTCCATCACGAAAGTCTGATCCAATGAATACCACTCGCCCTTCACGTCGTTCGCCGGCGCCGCGCCATTGTGACGCACATAATTGCCCACCAATGCGCGCGTCACCCCGAATTGCACATCAGTGTCCAGCTTCTCGTCATCATTGACATAGATCTGCGAGATCAGGGTCTTGAAACCTTCCTTGAAGATCAGGAAGTGCAAGTGGGCCGGCCGGTAGTTGTGACGCCCGGTGGCGCGAACAAGATCGCCAACAGGCCCGTCTACCGGAATCGGGTAGCCGGCCGGCTTGACGCTGCGGAAGCTGAAACGCCCTTCGTTGTCTGTCATGAATTTGCCACGCAAATTCATCGGTGCTTGCTTGGGATCCTGCTGCTCATAAAATCCTTCCGGTGACGAGTGCCAGACGTCGATCTCGGCTCCCGAAATCGGTTTGCCGTTCTGGTCCTTGACCAGGCAATTGACAAAGAGGGCGGGGCCCGGCGTCGGCGAGCGTACGATCGATCCGCCCCTTTCGGTGCGCGGCGAATTCATCCGCCAGAATGGCCCAAGCAGATTGGCAGTCGTCTCGGTCTGTCCGTTGTTGCCGTTGTTGAGAAGACAGATCAAAGTGGAGAAACCAAGCGAACCCGACATGAGCACGGCTTCGTTGTGCTTTTCGTCGGTTTTCTGCCCGAGCCGAACGACATATTGAACCGCCCTCTCGAACTCTTCTTCCGTAAGGTGCACGTCCCGCGCAAACGCATGCAGGTGCTCAACGAAAGAGATAAGAATTTCCCGCAACCGCGGAGGTTGCGTGTTTTTGAAAGCCTCCGTCACCGCTTTGGTGACGTCTTCCTGCCGCTGAATAATCATGAGTACTTCCCGTTCATTGCGCTGCCGACTCGTGGAAGAACTCATATATCTTTCGGGCGGTCTCCGCATTAATTCCTGGGACCTGGGCGAGATCCGGCAAGCTTGCCCGCTCGATCGCTTTCACAGTGCCAAAATGCCGCAGCAAAGCGCGCTTTCGCGTAGGCCCAATGCCCGCAATTTCCTGGAGTCCGGCCTCGCGGATGTCCTTTTTACGGCGCGCGCGATGAGAGCCAATAGCAAAACGGTGGGCTTCGTCCCGCAACCTCTCGATAAAATAAAGCAAAGGGTCGCGCGGCGGCAATTTAAATGGGTCACGGCCCGCCACGAAAAAAGTCTCCCGACCGGCGTCACGGTCAGGCCCCTTGGCAATTGCAATCAGGGGAACATCCGTGACGCCCAGCGCGGCCAATATTTCTTGCGCAACCTTGAGCTGGCCTTGACCGCCGTCGATCAATACCAGGTCCGGCCAAGGTGAGTCCTCGTGATCGTCGTCTGTGTCTGTCGCCGCACGCGGACTTTCTTCGAGCAGACGCTTGAACCGCCGCTGCAACACCTCTCGCATCATGCCGTAGTCGTCACCAGGTGCGAGGTCCGCCGACCGAATATTGAACTTTCGGTACTGTTTCTTGCGAAACCCCTCCGGCCCGACGACGACCATGGCGCCTACCGCATTGCTGCCGCTGATGTGGCTGTTGTCATAGACTTCTATGCGACGCGGTTTTCGAGGCAACGAGAAGACTTCGGTCATCGCGCCAAGCAGCTTCTGTTGCGAGGACGTATCGGCGAGCTTGCGCGCGAGCGCCTCGCGCGCATTCGCCAGGGCATGTTGTACCAGTTCCTTACGCTCGCCTCGATTCGGCTTGCTCACTTCCACTTTGCGTCCACTTTTGGCGCTTAGTGCCTCGGCAAGCAACGCACGCTCGCCGAATTCGTGTGAGACAAGAATAAGCCGCGGCGGAGGCTTGTCGTCATAAAACTGCGCAAGAAATGCGCTGAGCACTTCATCCGACGCGATCGCTCGGTCGGCCTTCGGAAAATATGCGCGATTGCCCCAATTCTGGCCGGTGCGAAAAAAAAAGACTTCGACGCACGAGTAACCGCCGGCCTGGTGGACAGCAAACACATCGGCTTCCTCGACACTGCGGGGATTGATTCCCTGGTGCGATTGAATTGCAGAGAGGGCTGACAATCGGTCGCGATAAATGGCAGCTCGCTCGAAATCGAGAGCTGTCGACGCTTTGTCCATTTCGTCAGCCAATTGCATTTGCACGGATTGGCTTCGACCGGAGAGAAATTCGTTGGCTTCTTTCACCAGCTCGGTAGAGCCGGCAAAATCGATCTCTCGTGTGCAAGGAGCCGAACAGCGTTTGATCTGGTAGAGCAGGCATGGCCGTGTTCGTGCTTCGAAATATGAATCCGAACAGGATCGCAGCAAAAACGCGCGCTCGAGCGCGTTGATTGTGCGGTTTACGGCGCCGGCTGAAGCGAATGGCCCGTAATAGCGCCCCGCCCTTGTGCGCGCGCCGCGATGCTTCAAGATTTGCGGCGCCCAATGATCCGATGTGATCAGGATGTATGGAAAAGATTTGTCGTCACGGAGCAGCACATTGAATCGCGGCCGCAGACGCTTGATCAGATTGGCCTCGAGCAATAGCGCTTCGGTCTCGGTCTTTGTGGTCACGAATTCCAGTGTTGTCGCCGCCGCTATCATCCGTGTGATGCGGCTGTCGTGCCCGGTTGGCCGCGCGTAGGCTGTCACCCTTTTCCTGATGTTCTTGGCCTTGCCGACGTAGAGCACGTCACCCTGAGCACCGATCATGCGGTATACGCCGGGAGCAGACGGAGCCACTTTGGCGAAACGCAAGATCGCGGCGCGGCCAGCAGCCAGTGAACCGGTCGGCGCGCTTTCAAGATCAATGTCCGGCAACGAGGATTCTTCGTCTTCTTCCCGAAGTTCGCTCGCCGGATCGATGTCTTTGTTGATGCCGTTCATAGGGGGAAGATAGTGGGCGGTTAGAATTTGCGCACTCTCCTAACCGAAGCCGCGCCCGTGACAATCACCATGAGTGCAACGTTCTCTCAGCCATGCCTGGCACGTCTGCATAGTAAATGAGAGCTGAGCGGGCATGGTAAACAAAAGCGGGAGAAATCTCGTCAAAATAAGAATTCTTTTGGGATGCCGATCCGCCGCCGAGCACCGGCTGTCGAAAACAAAAAGCCCCGGACATCTCCGTGCTTTTTTGCGATTTGCAAACGGGAGAAATCCTCACCGCGCGCCCAACTCGTCCCGCTGTTCGCGAAAAGCACTACACAACGCGAGCACGCAGCGCGAACATCCGGTTCGCGCGCTTCGATCAGCCGGTAACGACTAAGTTTACCGCTTTCGGTCCCTTGCCCTTTTTGTCGGGCTCGACGTCAAAACTGATCCGCTGTCCTTCGTTCAGACCCTTAAGTCCAGCCTGCTCTACCGCAGTGATATGAACGAATACGTCGCGTCCACCGTCGTCAGGTTTAATGAAGCCGTAGCCTCGTTCACCGTTAAAGAACTTCACAACACCCGTTTGCGCCATCGGGAATCTCCCCAACTGCTTCGCCGCCGGCCCCACGCACGACGGCTCGGCTGGACATTCACAGTCGGGGAAAGCGTCAGCCAAAGGCCTCAGTCACTCCGCCGGCCCCCACAGGAGGCGGAACGTCACTGCCAGCTCGGAACTACACACCAACTGCGAGCCTGTGGAAAGAGGTTCCGACATCAAAGCGCCGCGGGGGCCCCCTGGTAGCCAAGCCAGTCGACCCGGAAGCTGCCCTTGCCGTCCCGACCGAGGATCCCTGCCAGGGCGGGCAAGAGCGTGGAAAGCTCACTTTCGAGCGTCCAAGGTGGATTGACCACGATCAGTCCGGCACCGTTGAGCCGGGTCGGATCGCCGAGGGACGACACCAAAAGCTCGGCTCGGAGGACCTTGGGTAAGGCCAATCGGAGCAGCCGCTTTGCCAGCGCGTCAGCCTCACGCCGCCCTTTGATCGGATACCAGAGAGAAAAAATGCCCGTCGCCCACTTCCGATGCGCGGTCTCCAAGCCCTTGGTCAATCGTTGGAAATCGTCCTCAGCTTCGAACGGCGGGTCGATAAGGACGACCCCACGCCGCTCTTTCGGGGGGACGTAGGCCTTCAAGGCAACCCAACCGTCGACGGGCAGCGTCTTGATGCGGGCGTCGCCGCGCAAATTTCGGCTGAGTGCGGCCGCAACTGCGGGCACAAGCTCGCAGGTAAGCAACCGGTCCTGAGGGCGCAACCACGCGCGCGCAAGTGCCGGCGAGCCGGGATAAGTGCGCAGCTGGCCGCGTTCATTCACTGCGCGCACAACGTCGAGATAAGGCGAAAGAAGGGTGGCGACCGTCTGCGGAATTTGAGCATGCATGAGTTTGCCGATACCGCTCTGCCATTCGCCGCCGCGCATCGCTTTTTCATTTGCCAGATCGTAGAGGCCGGCTCCGGCGTGAGTATCGATCACACGGAATGCAGCCGGCTTGCCGAGTAAATACTGCAAGACCCGGCAGAACACCGCGTGCTTAAACACATCGGCGAAGTTACCGGCGTGAAAGTCGTGTTGATAGTTCATGGCTGAATCGAAGCGCCCGGCTTAGGCCACAGCATTCTGCGCGCCTCAGCCGCGCACTGCGGGCATTCTGGCTCT
>DASRAF010000080.1:0-4830 GCA_035638295.1 Pseudolabrys sp. | reverse complement strand
CAAGGGGTCGTTGAAGCTCGGCCAGCCGGTTCCGCTCTCGAATTTCACTTTCGAGACGAACAAAGGTTGGTCGCAGGCAACGCAGCGGAACGTGCCGGCGCGCTTCTCATATAACAGTGCGCAACTTCCGGGCATCTCTGTTCCCTGCTCGCGCATGATCGCGTACTGCTCCGGGGTCAGTATCTTGCGCCATTCCGCTTCGGTGTGTGTGACAGGATATTGTCTGGCCATGATCGCGCTCCGCGAGGTGCGTTACTTGATTGCCAAAGGATTGACCGGAGAACCCACCGCCCCGGTGATCGGAATGGCGGGCGCAACGAACAGGAATTCATAGACCTTGTCCTGCTCGCAATCGTCCGCCAGCTCTTTCAGATTGAAGATTTCGCCCATGGTCATTCCCATGATGGGAATGGTGATCCAGTGCCATGGCTGGTTGATGCCTGCCTCACTCTCATTCGGCCGAACTTCGCAACCCCACGTGTCGCTAGCGAGCGCGGCGAGTTGCGTGTCCTTGACGAAATCGAGCGTCTCGAAGGCGAAGCCCGGCGCGTCGCCGCCGGGATAACCGTCCCAGCTTCCCGCCTTCTGACATCGTTCCATCATGCCGGTGCGCACGATGACATAGTCGCCACGCTTGAGGTTGACCTTCTGTTTTTTCGCCGTGCCGTAAAGATCGGCATTGGTGATGCCATAACCGTCATCGAGCGACTCGATGCCCTTGTAGCGCGCCACATCGAGAAAAACGCCGCGGCCGACCATTCGGTTCTTGGTTTTCTCGATCCCGCATTTCTGTGCACCCGCCGAAGTAACTTCGCGACAGTCATAGCCGTTCCACATGTAGTTTTCATAGAACACGTGGCCGAGCCCATCCCACTGCGTGCCGCATTGCAGGGGCATCGTCACCATGTCGTCAGCGGCGCGGATGCCCCGCTTGTCGAGCACTCCCGAATAGGCATCCGTTCCCGTGCGCAGCATGGTGTGGATGGGATTAGTGCGGCCCATCGAAGGATATTTGCTTTTCGCACCTTGCGGACCCGTGTGGTCGAAGTTGAGGGCGAGCGAAATCACCTTGCCCTTCTTTACGAGGCGCGTCGCGGCGACAATATCCTCCGGCGTCGTATAGTTGAGCGTACCGACCTCGTCATCCGGACCCCATTTGCCCCAGTTTTTGTACTTTTCGGCAGCATCACGCATGTCCTGACGATTGATCTTTCGGGCCGACATCGAATGTCCTCTGACGAAATGGAACTACAGCGGGAATACAGCCTTTGGGCGCGAGCGATGCAAGCCCCACTGGCAACATCGTCGTGCAATGCTACGATGAATAAAAAGGGAGGAAACAATGGCCCGACCGCTGCGCCTCGGGGCGGCATGCACCCTGTTGCTCGGCGCGCTATTCGCCGGGTTTGCCGCACAGGCTCAGGACACCGCGGGTTATCCTGCTCGGCCGGTCAAGATCATTGTGCCCTTCGCTCCGGCGGGCCCGACCGACACGATGGCGCGCTTGATCGCGCAAAAACTGAGCGACAGTCTGGGCAAGCAATTCTATGTCGAGAACCATCCGGGCGCGGGCGGCAATCTTGGAATGGCGATGGTCGCGAACGCGGCACCCGACGGATACACGCTGCTGCTCGTCAGCTCGAGTGTTGTCGTCAATCCGAGCCTTTATGAGAAAGTCCCGTACGACGTCTACAAGAGTCTCGCGCCGGTGACGCTTGCCGGTTCGAGCCCGAACATCCTCGTCGTACATCCGTCGGTGCCGGCGAAAGACGTCAAGGAACTCATTGCCTACGTGCAGGCCAATCCCGGCAAGGTAAGCTTCGCTTCACCCGGCTTCGGCACCACGGCAAGCCTCGCCGCAGAGAGTTTCAAATACGCACTCAAGCTCGACATTCAGCCCGTGCCGTTTAATGGCGCAGGACCCGCACTCAATGCCGTCGTCGCCGGACAGGTGCAGATCGGCTTCATGGCGCTTCCGCCGGTGACGCCCCACCTGAAGGCGGGCACGTTGCGCGCGCTCGCAATGACAACGGAAAAGCGCGTGGCCGCCGCACCGGAGGTGCCGACAATGGCGGAGGCCGGCGTGCCGGGCGATCAAATCTCCGACGTGATGCAGGCCGTATTCGCGCCGGGCGGTACGCCGAAACCGATCATCGATCTGTTGCAGAAGGAAATCGCCAAGGCCATGGCCGCGCCCGACGTCAAGGCGAAGCTGGATTCCCTCGGTTTCGATGCAATCGCCGATACGCCCGAGCATTTTGCAGCGCGCATCAAAGTGGAAGTGCCGAAGTGGGCAAAGCTGATCGAGGCGGCGAAGATCGAGAAAGTGAAATAAACGGTGGCATGGGGAGGAATTGATGAAAATCGCAGCGCGTCTGGTTGCAATAGCTGCTGCAGTATTGACCGCCGGCGCAGCGCAGGCTGCCAGCTATCCCGATCATCCTGTCAAGATCGTAGTGCCTTTCGCGCCAGCCGGCCCGACCGACGTGATGGCACGCCTGATCGCGCAAAAACTCTCGGAATCGCTGAAGCAACAATTTTACGTTGAGAACCACCCCGGCGCGGGCGGCAATATCGGCATGGTGCAGGTCGCGAAGTCGGCGCCTGATGGCTACACGATCCTGGTCGCGAGCTCGAGCTTTGTGGTCAACCCGAGCCTCTACGCAAAGAACCCATACGATCCGTTCAAGGACTTCGCGCCGGTCACGCTCGCTGCCGCTTCGCCGAACATCCTGGTTGTGAATGCCGACTTCCCGGCCAAAACGGTGAAAGAGCTCGTCGAGCTCGTCTCGAAGAACCCTGGCAAGTACAACTACGCCATGCCCGGCACAGGCACGACGCCGCACCTCGCCGGTGAGTTGTTCAAGCTGACGTTCAAGCTCGATCTTGCAACCGTGCCCTTCAACGGCGCAGGTCCCGCCATTCAGTCGGCGGTCGCCGGTCATACACCGGTCGCCTTCACCGCGCTGCCGCCGACGGCACCGCAGGTGCAGGCCGGCAAGCTGCGTGGGCTTGCCGTCACCGCGACGAAACGCTCGTCCGCGCTGCCTGACGTTCCGACCATGGCCGAAGCAGGCGTGACTGGCCAGGAGTCGGAGACGATGCAGGGCATCTTTCTGCCCGCCGGCACGCCGAAGAACATTGTCGACCTGCTGAACCGCGAGATCGCCAAAGCCATGGCGATGCCCGACGTGAAAGAGAAATGTGCCCAGCTCGGCTTCGATGTCGTCGCCAACTCGCCGGATGAATTTTCGCTCTACATCAAAAAAGAAGTCGACAAGTGGGGTAAGGTGATCAAGGACGCCAATATCCCGCAGATTCAGTGAATGCGTATCGTTGACATCCGCGAGATGGCGGTTCCGCTCAAGTCGACGCTCGCCAATTCGAGCTTCGACTTCACCGAAATGACGACGTCGGTTGTTGCGGTGATTACCGACGTCACCCGCAACGGAAAGCCGGTCTGCGGCTTCGCGTTCAATTCTACTGGACGTTATGCGTGCGGCGCGCAAATGCGCACCCGCTTCATCCCCCGCATTCTTGCCGCCGAGCCGGCGACACTGCACGACGAGACTGGCGACAACCTCGATCCCGGCAAGATCTTCGCCTGCATGACGCGTCGGGAAAAAGCCGGCGGACACTCGGAGCGCTCGATCGCGATCGGCACCATTGAAGTGGCACTATGGGATGCGGTCGCAAAGATTGCTGACAAGCCGCTGCACACCCTACTCGCGGAGCGTTTCAATGGCGGCAAAGTCCCCGCCAGAGTGTTCTGCTACGTGGGCGGCGGCTGGTATTGGCCCGGGCAGACCGTCAAAGATCTCCAGGACGAGATGCGGCGTCACCTCGGCGCAGGCTACGCAATGGTCAAGATGAAGGTCGGAGGCCTGCCACTCGCGGAAGACCTTCGGCGCCTTGAGGCGGTGCTCGAAGTCGTCGGTTCGGGAGACCGTCTCGCTGTCGACGCGAATTGCAAATTCGATCGCGACGAAGCCTTGCGCTACGCCAAGGCACTCGCGCCATTCAAGCTGCGCTGGTTCGAGGAGCCTTGCGACCCGCTCGATTTTGCGCTGTTCGCAGAACTCGCAGAGGCCTACGACCAACCGCTCGCGACCGGTGAGAACCTCTATTCGACGCAGGATGTCGAGAACCTGGTTCGTTTCGGTGGCTTTCGCGCCGGACGCGACATTATCCAGGTCGATCCGCCGCAGGCCTATGGCATTGGTCAATACGCCCGTACGATCGAGATGCTGGCCGAGCACGGTTGGCCACGCGTTTCTCTGTTCCCCCACGGCGGAAACCAAATGTCACTCGCCATCGCCGCCGGTTTTGGCCTTGGCGGCGCCGAATCCTATCCCGGTGTCTTTGGCGACTTCGGTGGTTTTGCCGATGACGCCAGAATCGAGAATGGTACGATTTCGCTCTCTGACCGTCCGGGCATCGGCTTCGAGGGACACGCGCGGCTCTACCGGATCATGCGCGAACTGGCCTCCATTTGATGCATTGTGGCGGCTTTTCGCAATCGCTCGCCGCGCTTCGCAAAAGCTTTGTAAACGCTGCCGACGCACACTTTCGTAACGCGCTTATGCGACATCTGTCCGCATGCCTGCAGCCAAGCCGCGAATCATTGCTTTGATGATCCCTTTTTTATTACGAACAAGCGGGCATTCAGCACACGCTCGTTTTCCTCAGCATGAGCGTGTGGATCTTCGGCACCTGGCTTCGGGGTCAGACGGTCCAGGGCTGGACCTCGGTCATTTTGCTTTTTCTTCTCGTTGCCGGAACGATGCCGATTTCTTCTTCCACGATATAGCGCGGGCGGGCCTTCGTCTC
>DASRAF010000079.1:0-3731 GCA_035638295.1 Pseudolabrys sp. | reverse complement strand
CATCGAACCGGAAGCGAGTTCGCCTGACGAACTCACGAAATTCCAGGCCGCCGAAACCGAAAAATGGAAAAAGATTGTCGCCGACGCGAAGATCGAGCCGGAGTGAGTTCAGGCCGCCCTGCGCAGCAGAAGGGTCAAGATCCCAGGGCGTCAAACTGTCGCGTGCGCCCGTCCTGTGATGCGTATGCGGGCGACAATACGGCTCTCGAGGTCAACGGGATCCCACGGTGGACGTCATTAACGAATGCACATCTGCCATAAGTTCGCACAGGGAAGGGTACCCACCCGTCCGCCAGATTGGAGCCGCTGTTCATGCCGGCATTCCGTCCGCAGATTTCGCGCCCCGCGTCGCGACTATCGGCGACGCTGGTGCTCGACGGCGTCGAGTGCACCTACACCGGCCAGCTGTCGGATTTCTATTCGGGAACGATGAACTGTCCCGCGCGGGCGCCGATGCCGCTGAAGATCTGGCTGAAATAGCGCGGGCGACTACTCAGCGCCACTCGATCTTCTTCACGGCATAGGCCTTGGCGCCGCCCGGTGTGTTGACTTCCACCGACGTGCCCTTGGTCTTGCCGATGAGCGCCTTGGCGAGCGGCGAGGTGACCGAGATCTTGCCTTTCTTCGCATCGGCCTCGGGCTCGCCGACGATCTGCCACACCTTTTTTTCGTCGGTGTCTTCGTCGACCAGCGTCACCGTCGCGCCGAAGGTGATCGTATCGCCTGAGAGTTTCGACACATCGATGATGTCGGCGCGCGCGAGCTTGTCTTCCAGTTCTGCGATGCGGCCTTCATTGAGCGATTGCGACTCCTTGGCGGCATGATACTCGGCGTTCTCCGACAGGTCGCCGTGCGTGCGCGCGTCGGTGATCTGCTGAATGATGCGGGGGCGCTCGACCTGCTGGCAATGCTTGAGCTCGGATTCGAGCGCGGCATAGCCGGCGGCGGTCATCGGAATCTTTTCCATCGTCTCATCTCCTCCTGGCGGGCGCTCGAAACAAACTGAACGACCTTCAGCGCCGCCAAGCCCCTTTCAATCCCGTCAATTCGACTCGTAATTCGACTCCGGCCACGGTCACCCGCGAAACCGGAGTCATGTTAACGAGGGCCGGGCAAAAAAGTCCTGTCGCGGCCAGCTTGACCTGATGCCGCGACCGTGAACTTACCGGCATCACTCGTGCCGTCGCCCGGGTCTCATAGGCCAGAAATGCCTTCAGCCCCGGCCGCCGAAGTAGCTTTGCAGCGCGTGCACCTCAAGGTCGCCCTCGAGATAGGCCTTGATGCCCTGCGCCGCAGCGACGGCCCCTGAAAGAGTGGTGTAGTACGGCACTTTATGCAAGAGGGCGGCGTGGCGCAGGGAACGGCTGTCGGCCAGAGCCGCAGCACCCTCGGTGGTATTGAAAACCAGCTGAACGCCGCCGTTTTTGATGGCGTCCACGATATGTGGACGGCCTTCCAATACCTTGTTGATGTTGGCAGCCTCTACGCCCTGTTCCGCGAGGTAACGCTGGGTTCCTGAGGTCGCTATGGTCTTGAAACCGAGGGACGCCAGCAGCTTGACCGCCGGCAGGATCCGCGCCTTGTCGGCATCCTTAACCGAGACGAAGACAGTTCCACTACGCGGCAGGCTGGTACCGCCGCCGATCTGGCTTTTTGCGAAAGCGATCTCGAACGACCCGTCGATTCCCATCACCTCGCCGGTCGACTTCATCTCAGGTCCGAGCACGGTGTCGACGCCGGGGAAGCGCGCGAAGGGGAAGACCGCTTCTTTCACCGCCCGGTGCTTCGGCGGGGTCGATTTCAAATTGAAGTCCTGGAGTTTCTCGCCAGCCATGACGCGGGCGGCAATCTTGGCGACGGGAAGACCGATGACCTTCGCAACGAAGGGCACCGTACGCGATGCGCGCGGGTTCACTTCCAGAACATAAATCTCGCCGTCCTTGATTGCATACTGCACGTTCATCAATCCGCCGACGTTGAGCGCGAGTGCAAGTGCGCGCGTTTGCCGCTCGAGCTCGGCGAGCGTGTTTTCGCTCAACGAGTGAGGCGGCAGCGCGCAGGCGGAATCGCCGGAATGAATGCCGGCTTCTTCGATATGCTCCATGATTCCGGCGATGAACGTATCCTTGCCGTCGGCGATACAGTCGACGTCGACTTCGGTTGCGTCCGATAGGTAGCGATCGATCAGCAGCGGACTCTTTTTTGAAACCGCGAGTTCGCTGGGCCGATCGAGGTCACCTGCAAGGCGAGCGACGTAACGATCGAGCTGACCGCCGTCGCGCACGATTTCCATTGCGCGGCCGCCGAGCACATATGATGGGCGGATCACGACCGGGTAGCCGATCTCGTCCGCTATGGCGCGCGCGGCATTGGGCGAGGTGGCGATGCCGTTCTGCGGCTGGCGCAGCTTGAGCTTGTCGAGCAGCTTCTTGAAACGGTCGCGGTCCTCGGCGAGATCGATCGCGTCGGGCGAAGTACCGAGGATCGGCACTTTCGCTTTTTCCAGCGACTCGGCGAGCTTGAGCGGCGTCTGTCCGCCGAACTGGACGATCACGCCGTGCAGCGTGCCATTCGAACGCTCGATGTCGATGATCTCCAGAACGTCTTCCGGCGTGAGCGGTTCGAAATAGAGCCGGTCGGACGTGTCGTAGTCTGTCGACACGGTTTCCGGATTGCAGTTGACCATGATGGTTTCGTATCCGGCTTCCTTCAGCGCGAAGGCGGCGTGGCAACAGCAATAGTCGAACTCGATGCCTTGGCCGATGCGGTTTGGACCGCCGCCGAGAATGACAACCTTCTTTCGGCCCGACGGCGCCGCCTCGTCGACGGGCTTCCCGGCGAACGGCGCCTCGTAGGTCGAATACATATACGCGGTGGGCGAAGCGAATTCGGCGGCGCAGGTATCGATGCGTTTGAACACCGGCCGCACGTCGAGCTTGCGGCGCTTTGCCATCACGGCGTCGGCATCAGTGTCGGTCAGTTTGCCAAGGCGTTTGTCGGAGAAACCCATCGCCTTGAGCCGGCGGAACGGACCGACGGTCGTCGGCAGGCCTTTCGCCGCGATCTCGGCTTCCATCTCCACCAGTCCGCGGATTTCCGCGAGGAACCAGGGATCGATGCGGCAGGCATTGTGGATCAGCTCATCGTTGGCGCCGAGCCGCATGGCCTGCGCGACCTTGAGCAGGCGATCAGGCGTCGGCGTTCCAAGCGCCGCGCGGATCGCGGCCTTGTTGTCAGTGTCGTCGATGCCTTTGGCCGCGTCGTAACCTTCGATCGCCACCTCATCGAGCCCGGAGAGACCGGTTTCGAGCGAACGAAGTGCCTTCTGCAGGCTCTCCTGGAATGTGCGGCCGATCGCCATCGCTTCGCCCACCGATTTCATCGAGGTGGTGAGCACGGGTGAGGCGCCGGGGAATTTCTCGAAGGCAAAGCGTGGTATCTTGGTGACGACGTAGTCGATCGTCGGCTCGAATGAGGCCGGCGTTGCCCCGCCGGTGATGTCGTTGGCGATTTCGTCCAGCGTGTAGCCGACCGCGAGCTTGGCCGCGACCTTGGCAATCGGAAAGCCCGTCGCTTTCGATGCCAGTGCGGAGGAGCGCGACACGCGCGGATTCATCTCGATCACCACCAGCCGTCCGTCGACCGGATTGATGGCGAACTGCACGTTCGAACCGCCGGTCTCCACGCCGATCTCGCGCAGCACCGCGATCGAGGCATCGCGCAGGATCTGA
>DASRAF010000078.1:0-2266 GCA_035638295.1 Pseudolabrys sp. | reverse complement strand
CGGCGATCGAGCAGGCCATTGCCGGCAACAGGTTCCAGTGGAGGAGACGCGCTTCCATCCTTGCAACGGTTACGAATGCTCATGATTTTCTCTCCCTTAACAGATGGTCGACGTCTTTCGCACCGATCTATTCAGACGCTTACTCAAATGGCACGCAGCATCTTACTTCGATGCAAAGCGGCTTCTCAAAATGGAAAGTCCCCCCTACCGGGGGGTCAAGCGCACCGTAACAAACTGTTGGTGAGCTGGGGACCACTCGTCATTGCTGCGCCCCTCGCAGGCTCATTGCTCGCTCCTTTGAGATGCGCTGCACCGTGCCAGTCCCGATGCCTAGAGACTTGGCAACCTTCAAGATACCGATACCCTTCGCGAGCTGCTTTCGTGCCTTCCGTTCGGTCGCGCTGGCGATCTTCGGCCGACCGAGCTTCACGCCCTGGGCGATGGCGCGCTTGAGACCTGCTTTGATCCGTTGGCGGATCATCGTCCGCTCAAACTCAGCAAACGCGCCAGTTAGCTGAAAAACGAGCTTCCCCATCGGGGTCGTCGTGTCGATGGCCTGCTGGTCCAGGTACAAGTCCACGCCGCATGCTTCGAGGTGTTGGATTGTATCGAGTAAGTCGCTCAGCGAGCGGCCCAGGCGGTCAATCGCCCAAGCCATGACGATGTCGAACTTCCGCCGGCTGGCGTCCTTGAGCATGGAATCGAGGCCAGGCCGTCCGTTTCTCCCTTGGCGCCGGAGATGCCTGCGTCGTTGTAGACCTCCACGACGTCCCAACCACGCCGCCTGGCGACTTGCCGAAGCTCGCGGTTTTGATTTTCCAGCGTCTGTGCGTCCGTGCTGACCCGCACGTACAACGCCGCGCGCTTCGTGCTTGACATAGGGCGTCCTCACCCCCGTTTTGCGAGGATAGCAGCATACCGTATGGATATACATCTATCAAATGATTTCAGTATGCACAAATTAGAGATAAGTCGACCTTGGATTTGCTGGGTTTTCAAATGGCGCCGTGGATAGGGTTTTCCGTATGCCCGCCCCGACGGCAACGGGTGCATACCGAAAAGGGCGCACCTTGTCTGCCAACGCTTGTTATCGCCGAGGCGGCGTTCTGAACCCAGATTCCCAGACATCGCGGCTTGAGAGCCGACGTCCGCGATTTCGCGGAACGGGATTTATGGAAGATTTGCCGGGATTGCCGGATCAATCCGCTTTAACGCCGGCAAACTTCACCACCTTGCCCCACTTTTCCGTCTCTTCCACGATGAGCTTACCGAAGTCGCTTGGTGAGCCCGTCAGCGCGATGCCGCCGAGGTCGGCAAGCCGCGCCTTCATCTTGGGGTCGGCGACGCCGGCATCGATCTCCTTGTTGAGCTTGTCGATGATCTCGACCGGCGTGTTGCTCGGTGCGCCGACGCCAAACCAGCCGCTAGCCTCGTAGCCCGGTACGAATTCGGCGACGGCCGGGATGTCCGGCAGTGCATCTAAGCGCCGCTCGATGGTCACCGCCAGGGCGCGCAGTTTGCCGGCTCTGACGTATTCGAGCGACGATGCAGTAGTGCCGAAGTAAAGCTGCACTTGTCCGCTCAACAAGTCTGTTATCACCGCCGCCGCGCTGCGATACGGCACGTGCACCATATTAATCCCGGTCATCACCTTGAACAGCTCGCCGTTGACATGCGGCGTGGTGCCGATGCCGGGTGACGCCATACTGATTTTGCCGGGATTGGCCTTGGTATAGGCAATGAACTCGGGAAGCGTTTTGGCAGGAACCGCAGGATTCACCATCATGATATAGGGAAAGCGGACGATGGGTGCGACCGGTGCGATATCGCGGACGAAATTGAAATTGAGTTTGTCGTAAAGGGTCGCGTTGATTGCGTTCGATGGACCCACCATGAGCAGCACATAGCCGTCAGCGGGCGCGCGCACGACGGCCTCGGTGCCGATGTTGCCGCCGGCGCCCGGGCGATTTTCAATGATGAATTGCTGACCCAGCCGCTCCGACAACCATTGCCCGACGAGCCGCGCGGTAATGTCCGTCGCGCCGGCTGGTCCGACCGGCACGATCAAGCGCACCGGCCGGGATGGATAGGCTTGTGCCCATGCAATTCGCGAGACGGTCGGCAGCGCGGCAGCGCCCGCTGCCAGATGCAGAAATTTGCGGCGGGGAAGTTTCATTTTGAACCTCCCTCTTTGGTCTCTCTATTCGATCACCTCGTCGGCGATAGCGAGCAGCCCTGGCGGCAAGCTGAGGCCGAATGCCTTGGC
>DASRAF010000077.1:0-3047 GCA_035638295.1 Pseudolabrys sp. | reverse complement strand
CGCGGCGGGCATGGCTAAAGAAAAAGCGGGCTTCACGCTGGGCGCTTGCACCGGCTTATCCGTGTGCGAAGGCTAACCAGTCTTTGACTGGATCGGGCCTCTAAAATAAATTTTCTGACCCGCGGGACTGCAAAGACTTGTGCGAGGCGCCGAATGCATCCGGCGCCTCGCTGCTTAATGCGTTGGCATCGTCAGGTGTATCGTAATACTGCCGCGCGGCCGAGCGAGTGGAACCCGTTTTTATGGTGCAACGCGACACATTCTCCACTGTCGTCGCGCGCGAAAAGCACCTAGCATTGCCACAGATTGCCCGCCCGTATTGCGCCCTCCGTGGAGTTTTAGATGAATCGCCGGTCCTTGCTTACCTCTGCCCTCGTCATGTTTGCCGGGCAGCGGCTGCCCTTATCTGACTGGATAGGTCCTGCGGCGGCGGAAGAGACAAAGCGCGTCTGGCATCACGGCCTCGCGAAGTTCGGTGACCTGAAATATCCGGCAGGCTTCAAGCAATTCGACTACGTCAATCCGAGCGCCCCAAAGACGGGTGCGGCCTCGCAGATCGCGCTCGGCACGTTCGACAATTTCAATCCGGTGGTCTCCGGCGTCAAAGGCACCCTCGTTCAGGGCATCGACTTCGTCTTCGATACGCTTCTCACTTCCGCGCTCGACGAAGTGTCCAGTGTCTACGGACTGCTCGCCGAATCCGTAAGCTTCCCCGAAGACCTGTCTTCGGTGACCTTCCGGCTTCGTCCCGAAGCGAAGTGGCAGGACGGCAAACCCGTCACACCGGATGACGTCATTTTTTCGTACAACGCGTACAAGAAAGTCAGCCCGCAGGCGGCCGCCAATTATCGCCACGTCGTGAAAGCGGAAAAAACCGCCGCCAACGATGTGACCTTCGTGCTCGACGGAACCGCAAGCCATGAATTGCCGATCATCATCGGGCAACTCACCATCATGCCAAAGCATTGGTGGGAAGGCTCTGACAAGGACGGCCGCAAGCGCAGCATCGAGGAGACGACACTCGAGATGCCCCTTGGCAGCGGGCCCTACAAGATCAAGGAATTCTCGCCGGCTCACGCGATCATCTATGAACGCGTGAAGGACTACTGGGGCACAAACGTCAACGTCAATGTCGGCCGCAACAACTTCGACGAGCTGAAGTTTGAGTATTTCCGCGACGCGACTGTTGCCGTCGAGGCGTTCAAGGGAGATCTGGTCGACTGGCGGACGGAGAACAGCGCCAAGAACTGGTCAACGGCGTACGATTTCCCCGCGGTGGCCGAAAAGCGCGTCATCCTTCAGGAATTCCCGATCACCAATGTCGGCGTGATGCAGGCCTTCGCCTTCAATCTCCGTCGCAACAAGTTCAAAGATCCTCGCGTTCGGCAGGCGTTCAACTACGCGTTCGACTTCGAGGAGATGAACAAGAAGATCTTCTTCGGTCAGTACAAGCGCACGGGCAGCTATTTCGAAGGCACCGAGCTCGCCGCTACGGGCCTGCCGACAGGCCGCGAGCTCGAGTTGCTCGAAACGGTGCGTGACAAGGTTCCGCCCGAACTTTTCACCAAACCCTATACCAATCCGGTCAGCGGCGATCCAAACGCCGTGCGCAATAATCTGCGTGAGGCGCTGCGGCTCTTCAAAGAGGCCGGCTACGAAGTGCGCAATCAGCAGATCGTCAATGCGACGACCGGTGAACCTTTCGAAGTCGAATTTCTCGCCAATGCGCCGCTCTTCGAGCGCATCTTCCTGTTCTACAAGCCGTCGCTCGAACGCCTCGGCATCACGGTGTCGATCCGCACTGTCGACCAGGCGCAGTATGAGAACCGGCTGCGCAATTGGGACTTCGACATCATTACGTTTGCCTGGGGTGAATCTCTCCTCCCCGGAAACGAGCAGCGCGGCTATTGGGGATCGCAGGCAGCCGATCAATCCGGATCGGACAATATCCTCGGCATCAAGAACCCGGCTGTCGATGAAATGATTACGCGGATCGTTTCGGCGAAAACCCGCGACGAACTCGTTGCAGCCACCAGGGCGCTCGATCGCATCCTGCTCTGGAACAATTACGTCGTGCCGCAATGGGGTTACGGCAAATTGCGAACCGCGCGATGGAATCGCTTCAGTTACCGCGACCCGCTGCCGAAATACGGCATGTCGGGCTTTCCGGCGCTCTGGTGGTGGGACGCGGAGAAAGCCGCCAAGACCGGCGGCAAGAGGTCATAATAGAATTTTCGCGGCCTTGCCCGACACCGTGCGGTGTCACGTCTTGCGCACTTCAGCGGTCGCCTTGATGAATTCGCGATGGTCGGGCGGATCGAAATCGAGCAGCGTCCCACCGCGGGCAAAGTGCTCGACGAATGTCATTCCAATTACGTAAGTGGCACCGACGGACATTGCCGGCGCGGTCATTGCGCCGATTGCCGTCCCGGCGATAGGCACGCTTTTGGCGATACTGGCAACGCCCAGCCCGGTGCTTGCCGGAATCATCGTTCCAGCAAGGCTCGCCACGATCGCCTTGCCGCGATTTTTCGAGAACGGAACGTCGTAAAGCTGCGAAATGCGTCGCAGCATCTGCAACTGAACTCCGCCGACGGCGGCAACATCGACGACCGGCACCGGAAGCAGGCCAGCCACGCCTGAGTAAAGCGAGAAGCGTTCGACCAGCTTGCGGGCGCGCCCTTTACGCTCCGCCGCATCGATATCGGTGGCGACAAGATCCTCAGGCGCGATCGAGGAGGCCTGCTGCGGTTTTGCCGGCCGCTTCGCCTCCGGCATGGGCTCTGCCAGCCTGGACCGTACCTCGGGACCGCCGCTGCGAGTGGCGTCGGGCCGGATTGCCTTCGGCAACTTCTTACTCATGATTACGCC
Organism: Pseudolabrys sp.; assembly: GCA_035638295.1. Lineage (GTDB taxonomy): Bacteria > Pseudomonadota > Alphaproteobacteria > Rhizobiales > Xanthobacteraceae > Pseudolabrys. The sequence goes on along the minus strand of DASRAF010000077.1, from coordinate 176 downwards.
GCCTTTTTGATACCCACCAGATTATCTACTTCGGCTGCAATGGCTGCAATCTCACGCGCCGCCGGCCCTTTCCAGCTGATGAGACTGGGGGTTGCTCCCCACAGGCCCGCTTCCGCATAAGCGACGCGGTTGACCATCTCGTTTTCGAGCACCGGGAAGCCGGCCTCGATCAATTC
>DASRAF010000076.1:0-13217 GCA_035638295.1 Pseudolabrys sp. | reverse complement strand
CTCGGTGAGATTATTGATGCGCTCGGACAGGATCGCCACTTGCACTTCCGGCGACCCGGTATCTCCGGGCTTCTTGGCATACGACTTGATTACTTCGGCCTTGCGGCCGGCGGTCACCGACATCGGTCATCCTTTCTTACGCACGGCTCTGCCCAACAGGCCGGCGAGGTTAAACACACGCTTGGGGACGATTTCGCCACGATCCAGTTCGGCCAGAGCCAGCAATCGGCCCAACACCGTGACATAGACTGTGCCGCGGAAATTGGGTGCGTCCCGTCCGCGCAACAAAACGGCCTGGCCTCGCTGAAGCCTTGCCGCGTCTGCTCCGCTGACGGCCAGCGCCGGGATGTCGTCCAGCGCGGTCTCAACGGGCATTAGAGCATCCGCGAGGCTCGCCTCGCCGGACGCGGCTCTATGGCATAGAGCCTCCAATTGTTCCAGCAAAATCATGGTTTCTTCGCCAAATGGACCAACGGCGGCTCGGCGCAGCGCGCTGACATGGCCAAAACAGCCCAAAGCGCGGCCAAGATCACGGGCCAGCGAGCGCACATAGGTACCTTTCCCGCATTCGGCCTCGAACACCGCGTGGTCAGGATCGGGGGTGTCGGCCAACTCGAGACGGCCGATCTCCACCGGACGCGCAGCCAGTTCCACCGTTTCGCCGTCGCGGGCGAGGTCGTACGCGCGCTCGCCTTCGATCTTGATCGCGGAATAACGCGGCGGCACCTGCTCGATGCACCCGGTGAAAGACAGCAGGAGCGAACGTACGGCGTCGGCCGACGGTCTGTCGTCGCTGCGCGCGATCACCCGGCCCTCGGCATCGTCGGTGTCGCGCTCTTCACCCCAGCGGACCGTGAAGCGATAGAGCTTGCGGCCGTCCATGACGAAGGGAACAGTTTTGGTCGCTTCACCGAGCGCGATCGGCAAAGCACCGGACGCGAGCGGATCAAGCGTGCCGGCATGGCCTGCGCGCTTCGCCTTGAACAGGCGTTTCATGACGCTCACGGCGTGAGTCGACGTCATGCCGACCGGTTTGTCGAGAATGACCCAGCCGTGCACGTCGTACTTCTCGCGCTTCTTCTGCTTCGGTCTGTCCCCGCCGTTGCTGCGATAGATCGGCGCAGGTGCTTCCGCCGGCTCGCCGGCAGACGGGCGAACCAGATTTTTCAAAGTTTCTTCGTTCACTCGCTGTCCTCGTTATTATTCAAGTCGCGCTTTACGTCCGGCGAACGTAGCAGCTTGTCGATGCGCTCGGCCTCGGCGAACCGATCGTCGACGCGGAATCGGATATCGGGCGCGAACTTTAGATTGATGCGATGCGCGATCTCTGAGCGCAGATATTTCTTGTGGCGCTCGAAGGCGGTCACCACGTCCTCGGCGTCGCGACCACCCATCGGCACCACGTAGATGGTGGCCAGGCGCAGATCCGCGGTGACCCGCACTTCGGGAATCGTAATCATGTGCGCCTCGATGACGGGATCGTGCACGTCGCCGCGGGCAAGCATGTCGGCAAGCGCGTGCCGCACGAGTTCGCCGACGCGGAGCTGGCGTTGCGAGCCTCCCGCAGTAGAGTCGCGATGATGTTTGTGTCGCATTGGCTTTGCCCAAATTCGTCTGTTATGGCCGGGCCTGTCCCGGCCATCTCGGTTTAAGGGGGCACGAGCAGTGCTCTCCTTATCGGGTTGCCCGGGACAAGCCCGAGCATGACGGTGGAAATAGCGGAGAAAAATCAGCGCGCACGCTTGAGATTTGGACTCACAGCGAGCGTTGAATCTGCTCCACCCGATAGCATTCGATTACGTCGCCTTGCCGCATGTCCTGGTAGTTCTCGAAGGCCATGCCGCATTCCATGCCGGCGCCCACTTCGCGCACGTCATCCTTGAAACGTTTGAGTTGCGATAACTTTCCTTCGTGGATCACGACGTTGTCGCGGATCAGCCGCACATTGGCGCCGCGCTCGACCGTTCCGTCGGTGACCTTGCAGCCGGCAATATTGCCAACTTTGGACACCTTGAAGATCTCCAGAATCTGCGCGTTGCCCAACATCGTCTCTCGCAACGTCGGCGGCAGCAGGCCGGACATGGCCTTTTTAACGTCATCAACGAGATCGTAGATGATGTTGTAATAGCGAATCTCGATGCCGGCACGTTCGGCTGCCCCGCGCGCTTCTTTGTTGGCGCGAACGTTGAAGGCGATGATAGGAACGCCCGATGCCTCGGCCAGCGTAACGTCCGACTCCGAAATACCCCCGACGCCCGAATGCAGTACACGTGCGGCGACTTCGTCGGTCGCGAGCTTGTCGAGTGCGCCGATGATTGCTTCGACCGACCCCTGCACGTCGGCCTTGACGACCAGCGGAAATTCCTTGCGCCCCGAGGTCTTGGCCTGCGCCATCATTTGCTCGAGCGAGCCGCGCATGCCGGTCGCACGCGCCGCCATTTTTTCGCGCTTTTGCCGGGCGCGATAATCGGTCACTTCGCGGGCGCGTGCCTCATTGTCGACCACGGCCAGGCGGTCGCCGGCGTCTGGCGTGCCGGAGAAGCCGAGCACTTCGACAGGGGTCGAGGGCCCGGCGATCTGCACCGGCTCACCGGTGTCAGACACCAGGGCCCGCACGCGGCCCCACTCAGCTCCGGCGACGACAATGTCACCCGGATGCAATGAACCGCGTTGAACCAGCACGGTTGCCACCGGGCCACGTCCGCGATCGAGCTTGGCCTCGATCACCGTGCCTTCGGCCGGACGATTTGGATTGGCCTTGAGGTCGAGGATCTCCGCTTGCAAGCCGAGCATTTCGAGCAGCTTGTCGATATTTGTCTTCTTGGTGGCGGAGACTTCCACGTCCACCACCTCACCGCCCATGGATTCCACCTGGATCTCATGTTGCAGGAGATCGGTCCGCACACGGTCCGGCTTGGCGTCGGGTTTGTCGATCTTGTTGATGGCGACGATGATCGGAACCTTCGCGGCCTTGGCGTGATGTATGGCCTCGACCGTCTGTGGCATTACGCCGTCATCGGCGGCGACCACGAGCACGACGATATCGGTGACCTTGGCACCGCGAGCGCGCATCGCCGTGAAGGCGGCATGGCCGGGCGTGTCGATGAAGGTAATCTTGGCGCCCGACAGCGCGGTGACCTGATAGGCGCCGATATGCTGGGTGATACCTCCGGCTTCGCCCGCCGCCACCTCGGAAGATCGGATAGCGTCGAGCAGCGAAGTCTTGCCGTGGTCGACGTGGCCCATCACGGTGACGACCGGCGCACGCGGCACAAGCTGAGCAGGATCGTCCGCGATATCGAACAACCCTTCCTCGACGTCGGCCTCGGCCACGCGACGAACGCTGTGGCCCATTTCCTCGGCAATGAGCTGGGCAGTATCGGCATCGATGACGTCGTTGATCGTTGCCATCTGGCCTTGCTTCATCAGCAGGCGGATCACGTCGACTCCGCGTTCGGACATGCGGTTGGCGAGGTCTTGGATGCTGATCGCTTCGGGTATCGTGACTTCGCGCACCAGCTTTTCCTTCGGCTCGGCTGACGCGGCCCCTTTAAGGCGTTGCGTGCGGCGGCGGAACGAGGCAACCGAACGTTCTCGTATATCGTCGGCGTTCAATGCATTGATGACGGTGAGGCGTCCGCGCTGCTTCTGCTCGCCTCCACGGGGTGCCGGACGCGGCGCTGCGGCAGGACGGCTGGCGCCGCCACGGCGGTTGCGCGGCGCTTCTTCTTCGTCTGCTTCGAGCGCGAGACGGGCCGCCGGGCCGGGACGCGTGGTGTCTTCCGCGCCGAAACGCTTTTTGGCGACTTCACCGGCCTTGCGCTTTGTTTCCTCGTCGTGCTTACGGCGCTCTTCTTCGCCACGCTTGCGCGTTTCGGCGGCTTCGCGCTCGGTGCGGTCGACTGCCTCGCGACTTGCACGGCGGCGTGCTTCTTCCTCGGCAATCTTGCGCTCTTCCGCCTCGCGGACCCGCGAATCGGCGAGGGCATGCGCACGAGCGGTGCGCTCTTCTTCGGTCAGCGTGCGCAGCACGACGCCGGAAGGCTTCGGCTTGACAGCGTCCGATTGCGCGAGACCGGCACTTGAAACAGGCGCGGCCTTTCTACCGGCGCCGGCAGGGGCCTTCTTTGCCTCGACTGGGGGCGCGGCTTCTAACTTTGCTTCGGCCGGTCCGCCGACGACGCGGCGTTTGACCTTTTCGACCACGACCTGCTTGCTGCGGCCATGGCTGAAGCTCTGGCGCACGACGCCGGTCTCGGTGCGTGGCTTGAGTGTCAGCGTCTTGCCAGAGACGCTGAGCTTCTTCTCGCCGGGGTTCTTGGTCTCGCTCATTCCGTACTGTGTCCTTGTGCGCCGCCTGTCGGCGCATGCGCGCTAACTGTTTCTGGCGAAAGGCCGGCCCGGAAATACCTCAAACGCGCAACGCGCGTAAGAAAAGTCTCGCTTCCCGGCCCGGCAAGCAGGGCTGCATGTACCACATTTGGTCGGTTCAATGCCAAATCCAATTGGCCACCGGTAAACACATCGATCACCATGATTCCCGACGATTTTACGGTCGTCTGGCGCCGCAGGGCGGCGTCCAGCTTGCGCTTGCCGTCGTCTCCCGCGTCGGCGGCGTGAATTAACGCCAGGATATCGCCCCGGCCGACCGCCGCCTCGACCCGGGTAAAGCCGCTGATCACGGCGCCGGCTTTCCCGGCAATCGCCAATGCGTCGATAGCCGCACGTTCAATCAACTGATCCGTCCGTGCCGCGAGATCCCCAGTTGTCCGCACGTCCCGCTTGAAACCACGGGCGAAAACGTTGCGTTTGGCGGCGTCTTCGATCGCCGCGCGGGATGCCGTGATCCAGATGCCGCGTCCGGGCAGTTTGCGTTTGACGTCAGGTACCACCTCGCCCGCCGGATCGAGCACGAAGCGGATCATCTCCGAGGCCGGCTTAAGCTCGCGGGTGAGCGCGCAGGTGCGTTCCGCCCCCGGGGCGACGCTGGTCGCCCCGCGATCGAGTTCGCTGTTCTGCGCAACTGCCAACATCACTGCTACCGTTTTATCCTTATGTCTGAGGCTGCGTGGCCTCCTCGGGGGCGGGGACCGCAGGCGGTGCAAGCTCCGCCTCCGTAACCCAGCCGGCCTTGAGGCGCGCCTGCATGATTATGGCCTCTGCCTCCTCGCGCGAAACGTCGAAGCCTTCGAGGAAGCCCGGCTCATGCTTCGTCTCGCCATCCTTGCGCTCGGTCCATCCGACAAGATCGTCGGTCGCGCAGCCGGCGAGATCTTCGACGGTTTTCACGCCGTTCTCGCCCAAGGCGACCATGATCTTGGTGGTGACGCCGGGCACATCTTTCATAGCGTCTTCCACGCCGAGCTCCTTGCGCTTGGTATCGAGCTCGGCCTCCTGCGCCGCGATGTATTCCTGCGCACGCTCCTGAAGTTCGCGCGCAGTGTCTTCATCGAAGCCCTCGATGGACGCAATTTCTTTCTGATCGACCAGCGCGAGCTCTTCGATCGAACCAAAGCCTTCCGAAGCCAGCAGCTGGCCAACCACCTCGTCGAGGTTGAGCGCCTCGACGAAGACCTTGGTGCGGTTCTCAAACTCGGCCTGACGGCGTTCGGATTCTTCCTGCTCGGTCAGGATGTCGATGTCCCACCCGGTGAGCTGGGAGGCAAGACGCACGTTCTGGCCGCGCCGGCCGATGGCCAGCGACAGTTGCTGATCCGGCACGACGACCTCGATGCGCTCCTTGTCTTCATCGAGAACGACTTTCGCCACTTCCGCCGGGGCCAGAGCGTTCACCACGAACGTAGCGATATCGGGCGACCACGGAATGATGTCGATCTTCTCGCCCTGCAATTCATTCACTACTGCCTGCACGCGCGAACCGCGCATGCCGACGCAGGCGCCGACCGGATCGACCGAGGAATCACGCGAAATAACGGCGATCTTGGCGCGCGAGCCTGGATCGCGGGCAACTGCCTTGACCTCGACGATGCCGTCGTAGATTTCCGGCACTTCCTGCGCGAACAGCTTGGACGTGAATTGTGGGTGCGTGCGCGACAGGAAAATCTGCGGACCGCGTGGTTCGCGCCGCACATCGTAGATGTAGGCGCGGATACGGTCGCCGTTGCGGAACACCTCGCGCGGCAGCAATTCGTCGCGGCGCACGATCGCCTCGCCGCGGCCGAGATCGACCACGACATTGCCGTATTCGACACGCTTGACGATGCCGTTGACGATATCGCCGATGCGATCCTTGTACTCGGCATATTGCCGGTCGCGCTCGGCCTCACGCACCTTCTGCACGATCACCTGTTTTGCCGACTGCGCGGCGATGCGGCCATACTCGAGGGGTGGCAGAGGGTCGGCGATCGTATCGCCGACCTGCGCGGCCGGATGGCGCTTGCGCGCCTCTTCGAGCGTGATCTGGTTTGACGGGTTCTCGACGGCTTCGACCACCAGCATATGGCGAGTCAGGCGCAGATCGCCGGTCTTGGGCTCGATCTCCGCGTGCACGTCGGTTTCGGCGCCGTAGCGCGAACGCGCGGCCTTGGCGATGGCGTCTTCCATTGCCGCGATGACGATGCCGCGGTCGATTGCCTTTTCACGGGCGACGGCGTCTGCAATCTGCAATAGCTCGAGCCTGTTGGCACTGACAGCCATAGCTCACTCTCCTCCTTTGGCGGCAGGCCTGTGCGGCCGATGCCGTGATTGTCTCTCTTCGCGTCTTGTTTCTTTTCGCGCTTCGCGCGCTTCGCGCTTGGCGGACTTCTCGCGCCGCAAAGCTTCGGTCACCAGTTCATCGGTGAGCACCAGCTTGGCTTCGCTCATCTCCTCAATCGGAATCAGAATCTCGGTCTCTTCGCCTTCGGCCGCGTCGTCGCGCCGGATGCGCGCGTTCTCGCCCTCGGTTCCGGCAAGGACGCCGCGAAAACGCTTGCGGCCCTGAATCGGCATGGATGTCTCAATCTTCGCGACGTGGCCGGTGTAGCGCTCGAAATCGGACTTGCGCACCAGCGGCCGATCGATTCCTGGCGAGGAAATTTCCAGCCGATAGGCGCGTTCGATCGGATCGGCGACATCAAGCACCGGCGAGAGCGCGCGCGACACGGTCTCGCAATCCTCGACGGTCATGGTTCCGTCCGGGCGCTCCGCCATGATCTGGACGGTGCAGCCTTCGGCGCCCGAGACACGAACCCGCACGAGCCGGTAGCCCAGTTGTTCGATGACCGGCTCGACAATCGTTGCCACGCGCGCCCGCAATCCCGGCTCGACGATAAGCCGTGGTTCGCTTGAAGCGGCGTAGGCCGCGTCGGTCTGCAACGTGTCGCTCTCGGCCATTCGTTAACAAAAAAGAGCGGGCCCCGCGGGACCCACTCTCAAAACCCGTTCGGTTATGAGGGTGTCTTAAGTAACGCTGGAAATATAGCGATTTCATGGGCCCGTGCAAGAGCGGGGACCTGCATTAACGGCTAACCCTTCCTTCAGAATCTGCACTTAAATTTGCGTAAAACCGGCGCTAACCGGCCGGATTTTACCGTGTTTTGCAGGTTTCGTATGAGTGTTCCCGCCTCGCTCCTTCCCGAGCTCGAAGACGTCGTTCAGCACGTTTCGGCGGAAAAGCGGGCGGAGACGCTGCGCCGCATTACCACGCTTTTTCTCGACGGCGCCCCAAGCTTCCACGCGGCACACATCGCGCTGTTTGATGACGTCATCGGCTGCCTGATCGACGAGATCGAGGCCAAGGCGCTGGCCGAACTGGCACGCCGCATCGCGCCGGTTGTCAACGCGCCGGCCGGCGTCGTCAGCACGCTTGCTAAAAACGACGACATCGCGGTCGCCGGTCCGATCCTCAAGCAGGCGAGGATCGCCGATCGCGACCTCATGTACATCGCCGAGAACAAAAGTCAGGCGCATCTGCTGGCGATGTCGACGCGTCAACGCATCAGCGAGGCGCTCTCCGACATTCTTGTCGCGCGCGGTGACCGCGAGGTGGCGCGTTCGATCGTCAATAACCGGCACGCGCAATTGTCGGACAATGCATTCACGACGCTGGTGAAGCGCGCCGAAGAAGACAGCGTGCTGGCGGAGAAGTTCGGCATGCGCACCGACATTCCGCCGCGGCTGTTTCGTCAGCTCCTGATGCGTGCGAGCGAGGTCGTGCTGAAGTGTCTGCTCGATAAAGCCAAGCCCGAGACCCAGACCGAGATCAGGCGGGTGCTTGCACAGGTAACCGACGAGGTGGCGGCAAAGGCGGCGCCGCGCAACTATGCCGCTGCGCTTGCCGCCGTGCGTGCGCTGCACAGCGAGCACAAGCTCAAGGAAACCGATATCGCGGAATTCGCCAAGTCCGAAAAATACGAGGAGACGATTGCCGCTCTGGCAATCCTGTGCGCGGTCCCCGTCGAAGTTGTCGACCGGCTCATGAACGGCGAGCGCGCCGATCCGGTTCTCATTCTTGCGCGCGCGACCGGATTCGGCTGGTCGACCGTGAAGGCGATCCTCAACGCGCGTCCGGGCGCGAAACCGTCGCCGCACGCGTTCGATGTCGTACGCGACAATTTCGAACGGCTGACGGTGGCCACTGCGCAACGCGTGGTCCGCTTCTGGCAAGTTCGGCAAGGTACTGGCGACTAGTCACATCCGGCGGAAAATGAAATACGCCGGGCGTCGCCCTTCGCGTTTGGCTTTTGCTTCGTAGCGGGTGCCGGCAAAGTCCGTCCAGGGGTTGCGCCAGTCGTCGGCGCGTTCGGCGGTCCAGACAAAATCCGCCGATCGAAAAACCCGCGCGAGCGCATAAGCTGCGTAGTCAGCGATATCGGTCGCAAAACGCAGTTCGCCTCCCGTTTTCAGGATGCGTGCGAGACGGCGCAGGTTGTCGTCCTGGATGAAGCGCCGCTTCCAGTGCCGCCGCTTCGGCCAGGGATCGGGATAAAGCAGATCGATCTGCGAAAACGATGCGTCGGGCAGCCAGTCCAGCAGTTCGCTGGCGTCGCCGAAATGCAGGCGGATATTTGTCGGCGTGTGCTCGTCGATCGCAACGAGCGCCTTGGCCACCGCATTAACGAAAGCGTCGGTGGCGATGAACCCGATCCGCGGGTTGGCCAGCGCCTGCGCGATGAGATGCTCGGCGCCGCCGAAGCCAATCTCGAGCCGCAGCGCTTCGACCGGTACGGCAAAAAGCGCGCGCAGATCGGCAGGAGCAGGTCGGTTCAGGTCGAGCGCCATTCGCGGCAGCAGCGTGTCGAATAGCGCCGCCTGACGCGGCTTGAGCGAATGCGCTTTGCGGCGCCCGAAAAAAGCGCGCTTCGCCCCGTCTTTGTCATCGCCGCGCCGTCGTATGACGCGATCCGGTGACCGCGATTGATGTGGCACTTTCTCGTTCCAAAAGCGGGATCGCCCGGGAGAAAACCCCGCGATGCCAACTTAGTGCTTCGTCGCCGCTGACGGAACGGGGCGGGCGGATCCGTTCGGCTGCCCTTACTTCACCGCGCTTCTGATCGCGGACGCGAGGTCGGTCTTTTCCCAGGAGAAGCCGCCGTCTTTCTCGGGCGCGCGGCCAAAATGACCGTAGGCCGCGGTGCGCTTATAGATCGGCCGGTTGAGCTTGAGCGTACGGCGGATATTGGTCGGGGTAAGGCGGAACAGCTCGGGCAAAATTTTCTCGAGCTTCTTCTCTTCCACCTTGCCGGTGCCGTGCGTATCGACCAACAGCGACATCGGGTCAGCCACGCCGATCGCATAGGCGACCTGGATAGTGCAGCGTTCGGCAACGCCGGCAGCGACCACGTTCTTGGCGAGATAGCGCGCGGCATAAGCGGCCGAGCGATCGACTTTCGTGGGATCCTTGCCGGAGAAGGCGCCGCCGCCATGCGGCGCGTAGCCGCCGTAGGTGTCGACGATGATTTTGCGGCCGGTGAGACCGCAGTCTCCATCCGGTCCGCCGATCACGAAATTGCCGGTGGGATTGACCAAGAAATCGGAGGGCTTCTGCGGCATCCAACCTTTCGGCAAAGCCGATTCGACCGCGTCGGTGATCATCTCCTTGACCAGCCCTGGGGTATATTTCTTGCCGTTACGGCTCTGCGCATTGTGCTGCGTGGAGACGACGACCTTCGTGCAACCGACCGGCTTGCCGTTGATGTAACGGATCGTGACCTGACTCTTGGAGTCGGGTTGCAGATCATACAGTTGGCCCGAGCGGCGCTTCTCGGACAGCACCTTCAGGATCTTGTGCGCGAAGTAGATCGGTGCCGGCATGAACGAGTTCTTCTCGTAGACTTCGCTCTCGGCGAAGGCGAAGCCGAACATCATGCCCTGGTCGCCGGCGCCTTCTTCCTCGCCGTCTTTTTTCTTTTTGGCGTTAACGCCCATGGCGATGTCGGGCGATTGGCCGTGCAGCAACACGTCGACGTCGGCCCCGTAATATGAGAATCCGTCCTGGTCGTAGCCGATGTCCCTGACGACATCGCGCGCGATCTTCGTGATCAGCTCGCGGTCGACCACCGCCTTGTCGCCGTGCTTGCGAAACAGCGGCGCCTGGCCCCGGCCTTCGCCGGCGATGACGATTTTGTTGGTCGTGGCGAGCGTTTCGCAGCCGAGCCGCGTGTTGACGAGACTGTCGTCAGCGATGCCGAGCTTGATGTCATTTTCCAGAAAGGCATCGAGCACCGCGTCGGAAATCTGGTCGCAAACCTTGTCGGGATGACCTTCCGAAACGGATTCGCTGGTGAATAGAAAATTGGTGTGAGCCACCGCTGCAACTCCTCGCGTGGCGCAGCTGTGTGCGGCGCCGTGTTGTATCCGGAGGTTTCTTGCAGTGACGGGGAACGAGGTCAAGATGCGGGCGACGGTGGGCAGATTCCATCGAATTGATGGGATTTGACCCCCGAAATCAGTCGATGCCCGCGATCTGTTCGACCAGATCCACGATGCGGCGGCGCAGCTTGCTGCTTTTGATGCGCATAAACGCCTTGGTGAGCGAAAGGCCATCCGAGGTGGCCAGAAAATCGGCGACATAAGCCGGCGAGGCGGCTTCGCTCATGCCGCCATGACCTGCCGAGTGCGGCGCGCCCTCGAAGAAAAACGAAACCGGCACCTGCAGAATGTGGGCGATCTGTTGCAGGCGGCTGGCGCCGATGCGGTTGGTTCCCTTCTCGTATTTCTGGACCTGCTGGAACGTGAGGCCGAGGGCATCACCGAGCTTTTCCTGGCTCATGCTCAGCATCATCCGACGCATGCGCACGCGTGAACCGACGTGCTTGTCAATCGGATTGGGTGCCTTCTTCGCCATAGATCTCTCCTGAGCCCCAATTTTACGCGTAGTTGTCACAAGTGAATGCGCGAAAGCAATGCGCGAAGTCTCTGTAATCGGGAAATTGAGTGTAAATAAACTGTCGATTTTCGCAGTTTTCCCATGATGAGAAAGTAATAGGCGCATGTAGAACGATGCGCGTGCAGGTTGCCGCGCGCAGCAACTTTCATACCGTATTGTTTAACTGCGCAATCTATGCGCGAAACCCGCGTCGACCGACGAGGATGACACTGCCTACGAGTACGAGAATCACCAAATAACTGCCGTAGCGCGAATAGATGGTCGGCTCGATCGCGACTGGGAGACGCGAATCAAGCACGCCTTCGATGCCGAGTGGCAGCGCGCCGATGATTCGTCCGACGGGATCGATGACCGCGGAAATTCCCGTGTTCGCTGCGCGCACCAGCGGCAGCCCTTCGGCGATAGCGAGAACGCGCGCTTGCTGGAAATGCTGGAACGGTCCGGAACTGATGCCGAACCAGCCATCATTCGTCACGTTCACGAGCCAGCCCGGTCGCTCGCCCGGCGGCACTGCTGCGCCGGGGAAGATGGCTTCGTAGCAGATCAGCGGCAGCATTTTCGGCGCAGCACCGACATCCATTGCGCGGCGACGATCGCCGGAGAGAAATCCGCCGACGACTTTGGTGAGCTGCATCAGCCCGATCCGTTCGAGCAACCGCTGGAACGGCAAGTACTCGCCGAAAGGAACCAGGTGCACCTTGTCGTAGATGCCGCGGATCGAACCGTCGGCGTCGATCACATAGATCGAGTTGTAGGCCTGCGGATTGCGCGCGCTTGCATTGTCCGGCGCGCGTACCGCACCGACAATCAGTTTGGTTGACGGCTCCAGCAAGGCCGCAATCTGCGCCAGTGCGTCCGGCTCGCGCGTGAGAAAGAACGGGAACGCCGCTTCCGGCCAGATCAGATGCGTGAAGTCGCGCACACCATTCGATTGCGGACCAGTTGCGCGGTCGGACAGGCGCAAATAGCGGTCCATCACGTGCGCTTTGGCCGAATAGTTGAACTTGTCGTCCTGCGGCAGATTTGGCTGCATTATGCGCAGCCGTACATTATTCACGAACTCGGTCGGGTGCGACCAGAGTCGTATCGCGCCATAACCGATAAGCGCGAGCAGGATCACAACGCCTATAAAGAAAGGACGGCGCGGGTGTGGCGTATCAACCTTGTCGTCGTTGAGCACTGCAGGCGTCGCGCAGATGGCGAGGCAGAGAAATGTCAACGTCCAGATGCCGACCAGTGAAACGCTCTGCGCAAGCACAAGCGGCTGTGTGAGCGCGTAGCCGAACGTATTCCAGGGAAATCCGCTGAGCAGGTGACCACGCAACCACTCGGACGCGGTCATTGCTGCGGCGAAGGCCAGCAGACGTTCCGGTCCGCGCAGCCAGATCAGGCGAGCAACGCCAAGACCGAGTGCGGTGTAGAGCGCGAGGTAGGCTGGAAGTCCCGCGACCGCGATCGGCAGGAGCCATCCGAATGTCTTCACGTCGACCAGGAAGGCGTAGCCGATCCAGTAGAGCCCGGCGAGGAAGTATCCGAAGCCGAAACACCAACCTGCGAGCGCAGCATTCAATGGTCCGCTCAGCCGTCCCGCGGCTGAACCGTCGACAAGCCAGATCAGTACCGGAAAAGTCACGAACAGGATCGGCCAGGCATTGATCGGTGCGATCGCGAGTGCAGACACGGCGCCGGCAAGGAATGCGATCATTGCGCGCCGCCAGCCGGCGGCGAGGATCACGGTGTGGGCGAGGCGGGTGATCGTCACGATCGCGGCGCACCTGTTGCGGGGCTCGCGTCCTTGGACGCGGATGCATTGCCGGTGGCAGGTGGCGCAGTGCTGCCCGCCGCCGTGTCCGCTTCGCGACGGCGAGGTTCGCGCGGGCGCTCGCGG
>DASRAF010000075.1:0-14361 GCA_035638295.1 Pseudolabrys sp. | reverse complement strand
CACTTGCATCGGAGAATCAGATTTTGTTAACCATGGCCAGATAGTGTCGAATCGGTTTGTCCCACCGCGTTTTTTCACACTCGCCGCCTTTGCGGCGCTGACCTGAAGCCCGGCTGCGGCGAGAAGGGGACTTAAATGCGCGTTCTACTCATTGAAGACGACAGCGCGACCGCACAATCCATCGAGCTGATGCTCAAGTCCGAGAGTTTCAACGTCTATACGACGGATCTCGGAGAAGAGGGCGTCGATCTCGGCAAACTCTACGACTACGACATCATTCTGCTCGACCTGAACCTTCCGGACATGTCGGGCTTCGAGGTGTTGCGCTCACTGCGTGTCTCGAAGATCAAGACTCCGATCCTGATCCTGTCTGGCCTGGCCGGCATCGACGACAAGGTGAAAGGTCTTGGCTTCGGCGCCGACGACTACATGACCAAGCCCTTCCACAAGGACGAACTGATCGCGCGCATTCACGCGATTGTTCGCCGCTCGAAGGGCCACGCTCAATCGGTCATCAATACCGGCGATCTGGTGGTCAATCTCGACACAAAGACTGTCGAAGTCGGCGGCCAGCGCGTCCACCTCACCGGCAAGGAATATCAGATGCTGGAGCTTCTCTCCCTTCGCAAAGGGACGACGCTCACGAAGGAGATGTTCCTCAACCACCTCTACGGAGGCATGGACGAGCCGGAACTCAAGATCATCGACGTTTTCATCTGCAAGCTGCGCAAGAAGCTCGCAAATGCATCGTCTGGCAAAAACTACATCGAAACGGTCTGGGGTCGCGGCTACGTCCTGCGCGAACCAACCGAGGCGGACGAGCGTATTCCGGCTTAGCGCCAGGGTTTCCCCTCGCGTTGCAACTGCGAGATGCCAGCCTGCAGGCTCTCCACTTATCCCCGCCGTAATGGCGGGGTTTTTTATTGCCCGCGGCTACGGCTTGATGTGAATGATCTTCCAACCGCGCTGCCCAATTTCAGCGGCAGCCATCGGCGTCACCGCGCCAGTGGTTGCCAGTACCGGGACAGCCCCCGCCCTCACCCGCTGTATTTCCGCGGTCGCGGCAACGAAAGTACGCTGCTGTACTTCCGTCCAGGCAATGTCGTCGACGGTAAAGGCGGCGACGACATTGCCGTTGCTCGCGAGGTTGATCGGCTGTCCGCCGAGCGTGACAAATGAAACGATCACGCCCAACTCGTTGCTTCGCGCGGCAAGGATCTGCGCTCGCCGGCGATGGTAAAACGCCACGTTGCGAGAGCCCGCCCCCGCGACGTGATCGACAAAAGCAGTGGTGTTGTCGGCGTTAAGCCTTTTGAGCGCACGTGCCATGATCAGAAGATCGGCCGGCGTATAGTTCCGGTTTGCCACGAGGCGGCTGACGTTTTCATTGGGGATACCGAGAGAGAGTAAAGTGGCGCGAGCCTCAGCAATGACCTGGGCGGCTGTCTTGTCGCGCAGTGTGTCTTTCGCGCTGCTCACCGTCGCCACCGATGAAACCGCTATTCCGATGCCGCCCGGGACCAAAGACAAGCCGGCCCTCACCGGCAGGCCACCTCCCGCCATGATGTTGGCCATTTCCTTCAGCCTCTGCGCAAGCGGCGGAAAATCGGTGTAAGGGTCCACATCGAGCGAAACGGCCAGCTCGCGTTGCGTGTCGCTGACACCAAGGAGGCTTTCGACAAGATTGTCGCGGTCGGCGCGGGTGTTTGACAATCCGGCGCCTATACGATCGAACATGTTGCCAATACCGCTCAGGGATCGTTCGACCGTATCGGCGGGCTTTGTAATCAGGTCGGCACCAAATTTGATCGGCCCCAGCGCTGCGCGTCCAAAAGCCTGCCCGAAGGCATCGGTTTGAGACATTTTCTCGATCGCGGCGACTGCATCGAGCTCGTGGAGGCGTAGCTTGGTGAATTCGACGCCGTCAAAGGCGAACTTTCCATAAGGGGTGTCGACGTCGAAGATGCGCATGACCCCGTCGCTGCGCACGATCGGCTCAACCGTATAGTTTGCCCCGACCGCAGACTTGCCGAGGTATTTTTCAACCGGCTGGGGTTTTGGCAGCTCGAGCGCATCGGTTCTCGACGCGTTCGTCACGGAAACTATGGATGCAGCAACGAATAGCGTGCAAATGCCCCGACGCATCCCCCAACTCTCCCCCCTCTACGCAAGCATGATCCGGTCAAATCCTACCACTCGGAAGGGCGTCATAAGCAAGAAGGTGGTATCCCAAGGACGTTTTGGCCCGATCTAGCTTTTGCGAACGTGCTGGCGGAAGGGTTCTCCGGTCGGTAGCCAAACGGCGCTTCGCAGGAATACAACTATTACGAGTATATTTGTCCGCTGCAACAACTTGAGGTTAGACCCCGCGCGTGTTCTCACAGTACCGGCTTCGTGCGCCAATATCGCATCAGCGAAAATGCAAACATGCCTTTGCCCGTCAAAGCCCGTTTCGGTTGTTGACGGGATCGTATATTTTTTTACTGGAATGCTTGATTAGTCCGTATTGGAAATTCTGTCTTGATCCAAGGCTTTCAAAGCAGAAGTCTCGATCTGAAGTTCGGAGAGAACAGCGGCTCTGGCTGGGTCGGTGTGACGGAAAAGAGAAAGAAACAAGCGAAGAACAGTATCGCGAAATACCAAACATGGGCCAACGAGTGGTCGAGAAATGAACGGCTTTCTCCGACTCTGCGAATACCCCGGCGATGTCGTTCACTTATCGTGCGCCAAATGCAACCGGAAGGGACCATATCCAAAGCAGAGCCTCATAGAGAGGTTCGGGCCTGATATACCGCTGCCGGATTTGCGACACGAAATTGCGCAGTGCGAACGGCACGGGAAGAGCATTGAACCCTGTTTGGTGCGCTCATCGGGTGGGATCCGACGGGCTTTCGACGTAAGGCGTGCGTAGTTTGACAGGCTCGCAGCCTGTGAGAACGCATCTAATTATATTGTGTGTTCCTTCGCGCGATAGTTTGTCGAAGCGTTATCCGGGTGCGCACGGTTGGTCTTCGCCAGAAATCCACGTAAACAGCACAAGGCTGCGCCCGCCGTGCACCTAATACGCGGCGATCACGACCGTCTCTCCCTCAGCCGTCATCATCGCCTTGACCCCGCAGTCTTTGGCAAGCAGTCCGGTATAGAACGGCTGGATTCGATGTGCGTCGAGGTTGTCACCGCTCAACTCGCCCGTCAGCAGGGAAGGCACCGCAGGCTGAATCTTTGCATTGACGCCGGTGGCTGAGACCTTAAAGCCAATGGTGTCCCCCTCCCCGATCGGATCGACCGATATCTTGCCGCCGCGAGGGATCGCCTGACCAGCGATGACAAGCATATTCAGCAGTAATTTGACCAGGTTCTTAGCCAATAACGCGCGCGTCAAATTCCAGGCGATTTTCGTTTTGTCATCCTCCAGAAAGCCGCGCGCAATCTTTTCGGCATCGCCGAGGTCGATCTGGGCTCCCGCCGAGCCAGCCGCCCCGAACGCAATGCGGCAAAACTGAAGTTTAGCAGACGCCGTGGCGGCACTCTTCTTGATAAGGTCGAGCGCGAATTCCTTGGTCCCCTCGTCCTTCTCCTCCTCTAGGACCTCGATCCCGTTCACAATGGCGCCGACCGGGCTTATGAGGTCATGGCACACACGCGAGCATAGGAGGGCCGCAAGATCGAGCGCTTCGATTGATTCGGACATAGACTAGTCTCCGCTGGGCATGCAGGCTGACCGCAATCGGCGAATCGGAGTCGCGCCGACGTGCCGCGGTTGATACACCGCACCCACGGCACAGCCAAGGCAACAAAAGGACGTGGGATTTTGGCGTCGGCTTCGGAAATTCTGCCCGCCAGGGCGGCTGAGATTCTGGACGATCTGACTGCAATCGTGGCGCGCGCTTGCGCCAAAATAAACGAGCTTTCACAGGAAGAGCTGTTGCCGCGGATGAAAGTGGATCATTCACCTGTGACAGCGGCCGATGAGGCATCCGAAGCGCTAATCGTCGAGGGCATTGGCCGACTTTTGCCCGGCATTCCGGTTGTCTCCGAGGAATCTGCGGACCAGAATCGCGGTCGTCTCGATGGAAGCTTCCTGATCGTGGATCCCCTCGACGGCACGCGTGAGTTCCTTGCCGGCCGTGATGAATTCACCGTCAATCTCGCTATCGTCACCCACGGGGTGCCGATTGCGGGCATCATCGCCGCGCCGAGGCGCGGCCAGGTTTGGCGCGGCATTGTTGGCGAAAAGGCCGAGCGTTTTCGACTACTAAAAAATGGAGCTGATCAGGCTCAGCCCATCCGCACCCGAATTTGGCCGCTGGAACGGCCCGTGGCCGCCGTGAGCCGATCGCATTTCGACACGGCAACCGACTCTTTTCTCGCCTCACTTGGTCCAATCGAGCGAACCGCTAGCGGCTCCGCAATCAAGTTCTGCCAGATCGCGGAAGGCACAGCCGATGTCTATCCACGCCTCGCAACAACTTGCGAATGGGATGTGGCCGCCGGCCAGGCGCTTGTCGTTGCCGCCGGCGGCGCCGTAAAAACCCCGCAGGGCCAGCCCCTGGAGTACGGCCGCGCTGCCGAACACTTTCGGGTGCCGGCCTTCATTGCCTGGGGAGATGCGGGCCGATCTGGGGCGACGCACAGGTAGCCGCCGACTAGGAACCCCTGGTTGGGAAGGTAGCCATACCCCTGGCCAATAGTCGACGCAACAATAAGGGCGTCTTCCGTTCCTGCCGTGCTGCAGTCATAGTTGTTGGCGACGATAGACGATTCGGGGACGAGCCTATTGTCGCGACTTTAGCGCGGTCGGCGTGAGCGTCCGGTCAACCCGGACTTTCGACCTCACTATCCTATGGAGCAAACGAATGCGCGCGACATTGCGCCTAGCCGCCCTGACAATCTCCCTCGTGCTCACCAGCGGACAATATGCGGTGGCCCAGAACCCGCCACCGCCCCAAGGCGGCTCATTCACGCCAGGTGAACTGGTCCGGGAGGGCCATCGATTCTTTGGCACAGTATCGCGCGGCCTCGCTCAGATCGTCGAAACTGCGGTCGGCCGCTGGGGCCAGCCGAATGGCTATGTGCTTGGGCAGGAGGGCGGCGGTGCCTTTGTCGTGGGTCTGCGATACGGCGACGGCAAGCTGTACACGAAGAATGCGGGCGATCGCCGCGTGTTCTGGGAAGGGCCTTCCGCCGGTTTCGACGCGGGCGCCGAAGGCGCTCGCACGATGATGCTGGTTTACAACCTGCCGGCCACCGATGCGATCTATCAACGATTTGCTGGCATTGACGGGTCCGCCTATTTCGTCGGTGGGTTCGGCATGACCGCGCTCGCCTCCGGCAACATCATCGTAGTGCCGATCCGTTCGGGCGTAGGGTTACGGCTAGGGGCCAATATCGGCTACCTCAAGTTCACCCCGCGGCCGACCTGGAATCCTTTCTGACAAACGCGCGTTTACTATTTCGACGTAATCGCCTGCACTTTTTGTACCGCGACGGCCGGCCGGATCTAGGATAGTCTCCGGCGCCGTCGGGAGTTGACTGGCGATTCCCTGATTCACCGAGCGCAGATGAACCGGAGGCCTACCTTTTATGATTGAGCCGATCATGTTTTTCGGCATTGGATTTCTTGTCGCAGCTCTAGTCGGGCTCGTTGTCGTTCCTCTCGTCCATACGCGCGCCGTGCGTTTGACAGTGCGTCGGCTCGAGGCAGCCGCGCCGCTGTCGATGGCCGAAATTCAGGCGGACAAAGATCAGCTGCGTGCCGAGTTCGCCATGTCGACGCGTCGACTGGAAATGAGTGTCGAGCAACTCAAGACCAAAAGCACGAGCCAGCTTGCCGAACTCGGCAAGAAGGGCGACGCCATCAATCGTCTCAAGGTGGAACTCGGAGAAAAGGCCGCAACCATTTTCGCTCTTGAAGCGAGGGACAAGAATCTGCGCGAGCAACTTCGTGCGACCGAGGAAGAGTTTCTGGTCAAGACCAGCGCGATGCACGAAGCACAACGTTCATTGTCCGACAAGGAATCCGAGCTAGCCAAGATGATGGGCGAACTGAACGAAACTTCGACGCTCGCCGATTCGCAGAAGATCGAGATCATTGCGCTCAAGACCCAGGTGGAGGCCCTGAAAGAGCGGCTGGACGGTGCGGGCTTCGAGCTGAAGACCTTGGAAGACCGTCGGGATGCCGAGCGGATCGAACTGAAAGCTTCAACTCGCGAATTGACTGAAGAGCGCGGGAGAGTCGAGAAGCTCGGCCGTCGCGTCGGCGAACTCGAGCAGCAGTTGCTGGTGGAGAGCAAGGAAGCGGAAATCCTCGGCCAGCGCGCGCAGGATCTGGAAAACCGCCTGACCGAACAGTCCCGGCTGCTCAATCAGAGCGAATTTGAACTCAAGCATCTCCGG
The DNA here is from genome assembly GCA_035638295.1 of Pseudolabrys sp. Classification (GTDB taxonomy): domain Bacteria; phylum Pseudomonadota; class Alphaproteobacteria; order Rhizobiales; family Xanthobacteraceae; genus Pseudolabrys. The sequence goes on along the minus strand of DASRAF010000075.1, from coordinate 7,965 downwards.
CAGGAAATGGAATCCGCGCGCAAGGTTGAAAGCGATCTGCGCACCGCCATCATCGAGCTGGAAGGTCGTTCGAGCTCGGCAACGCAAAACCTCAGAACCGAAAACACGCAACTGCAGGCAGCGCTTACTCATGCCAAAGATGAGCGCGACCGCTTTGCCCGCGACCTTGGCTCGATCAAGCGCGAAACGGAGGAGAACTGGGCCTCCGAGCGGGTCGAGAATGCGCTTCTGCGCGAGCGCATCAATGATGTCGCGGCGGAGGTTGCAAGGCTGGCGTCCGCACTCGAGGGACCGGATTCACCGATCGACAACCTCTTGGCCGCCGAAACCTCCTCTGGATCGAGCAGCAGCGCGGCGCCGGCGGTCAGCACGGCCAAGGTCCAACTGACGGAGCCGCCCGACAACGGCAATTTGGCCGATCGCATCCGGGCATTGCAGACACACGCCTCCCGTCTGTCGCGGCGCGATCCGAAAACACGCAACTAGCAGGATCGCAATCGCCTCCGCTTGACACGTCCCGACAGGCATTCTTTATATCGCCGTCCGCAACGGCCGGGCGCTTAGCTCAGCGGGAGAGCGTTCCCTTCACACGGGAGAGGTCGTAGGTTCAATCCCTACAGCGCCCACCATCTGAGCCATCAGTATCCCCCCTAGAATCTCTATGAGTAATGGGTAGCGCGCTACTGAAGAATCTTCTCAAGGTAGTCCGAAGACTCAGCTTTCACAGTACAGTCACAGCTAGAGGGCTCTCATGGCTACGATTCGGAAGAGAGGGAGTAAATGGCAAGCTTAAGTAAGGAGATTGGGCAGTCCGTACCTATCTAGATCATTCCACACGCTCAAGGATGCTCAGGCTTGGGCCAGGCAGGTGGAGGCTCAACCTGACAGAGGCGATCTCCTAAGCAACCCAAAGACCCTGGAGAAGCTACCTCTCGAATTTTCTAACTTCTATTATTTGTCACCAGACCCTCGAGCGCGCCCAGCGTCGCGCTATATCCCCTTTGCTTATGCTGTTCGATCGACAACGCCGAAAAATCGTAGTCTTTCGACAAGGGCTCGTCTTCTGCCATTTCGCGAACAACGCGCGTGATAATTGTTGGCGCGATGTCGCCCATCAATTGAATATACCGGGGTCTTTGTTTGATTTGCATAAGCTTCTCTGGCGAAACATCGACCAGGATGTCGTCCACTAGCCTTCGGAAGTCATGCATGACGTTTCGGGTGCGTTCATCATTTCGAATACGTTCCGAGTAGACGATCTCGTCTCGCCGAAACATGACTTCAACGATGTTCGCCGGCAATTCCTTTCTGCCCGGAAAGAGATCGACGATGAACACGCGCTTTCCAGCTGCCCCGCACCGCTCGATCACGTCCTCCAATGGCGAGTTGCTCACAATTCCGCCATCCCAATAATGTCGGCCGTTAATCGTTGTCCACGGGAATCCCGGTGGAAGACTGCCACTGGCCAAAATGTGATCAGGCGTGAGGTCATCTACATAACTGTCGAAGATCTCAAGCTGCGCTGTCTCTACGTTCACCGCGCTGACGATCAATCGAACCGGGCTTGATCTCAGTCGGCTGAAATTCGTGTATTTAGCCAGCAGCTCGCGGACCGGCGAAGGATCGTAGAAACTGGTCCAATTAAGAGGAAGTTGATTGGGCCCCCACAGCGGATTGAACCATTTTGGATGAAAGAATTTCGGAGATCCGAAAACCAAGCTCATCCACGATGAAACTATACGTCTCATAGTCCCATCGGGTATTTCGGGCGTTACTACCTCAAGGTCATGCCAGAAGTCCTCGAGCGCCGCACCGGGATTGTCGGGATTTCCGGCGATGACCGCTGCATTGAACGCGCCGATGGATACTCCGGCCACAATATCAGGATAAATGCTGCGCTCCTCGAGAGCCTTGACGACGCCGCATTCGAACGCCCCGAGTGCGCCGCCACCTTGCAAGACAAGTATGTTCTGCGTTGGTATCTGCTCAAGGCGAAACTGCGGATCGTTCAGCTTGCTCATCATCGCGTGCAAATTGACCCGATAGCGGATCAGCGCTTCAACCGCTTTGGTCTCCTGCGCTGGGCGGCCCAGCGAAAACAGCGCACGAGGCACCTCCTCTTTCAAATAGAACAGAGCAAATGACCGATCGTCGAGAGAACCACGCGCAATCTTCTTGTCGGCAATTTCTGGGTAACCGAAGAAATCAAAGGTGATGTCAAATACATCACAGAAGAAATAGGACACTTCGTCATACGGCGAGCGTTGGCCGAGCATGTTCTTCGCGGCCAGCCGCCCCTGCTTAATTGCATTATCCCAATGCTCTATGCGACGGCGAACGTTAAAGACTGGATCAAAGAAGTTCGCCACGTCTCCGGCAGCGAAGATGTCTGGCAGGTTCGTTTGAAGATACCTATCAACAACGATACCGTCGTTTACTTCGATGCCGCTTCCCTGCAGGAATCCGACCTCAGGCGCCACCCCGGTTGCGACCAACGCTAGATCGCACGGCAAGATTTTCCCGGACCGGGTCCTGACACCTTCGATTCTCCCTTCGCCCAAAAACCCGATCACCTCGTCGCCAACCACAATCTCTACCCCATGTTGGCGGTAGTACTGATTGAAGAAATCCGAGATGGATCGCGACTGCAATTTATCAAGGAGGATCTCCTCCATCGCAACTAGCGTGACGTGAATTCCCCTCGCGCTGAGCGACGCCGCAAGTTCGATTGCCAGAAAACTTCCGCCGACAACCACAGCGCGTCTGGCGGTTTCGGCGCTGCACCTGATGTTGAGAGCATCGGTTAGTGTGCGTAAGTAATGTATTCCAGACAACGTCGATCCGGGACTTTGAAGGCGTATCGGCGCCGCGCCGGTAGCGATCAGCAATTTTCGAAACTGAAACTCGCCAGCTCGATCGGTTCGTATGACATGGTGATTAGCATCCAAGTGCGCTGCACGCGCGCCTAGGACCACATCGATCGAATGCTCGTGGTAAAAGGAGTCGTCGAAAATCGACAATCGGTCCTCGGTCTGCGTTCCGAGTAAAAACTGCGTCGATAATGGTGGACGTTGATATGGCGGATATTCTTCCGCCGATAAAATAGCGATCGAACCATCTGCCCCTTCCAACCTCAGCGTTTCGGCAGCAGTCGCACTGGCAAGTCCACCGCCTACGAGCAGAAAGTCCACTTTTGTGGTCATGACGTAGCCTCCGCAGACGCGTGTAGACGACTATTTAGATGTTTGCAGGTCGGAAAAGTTTCGGGAGGTAATGCGGCAGGATCAGGGATGACCAAGCGCAAAAAATACAATTCGGCTCACTCGGGTGCACCAGTATTCCCTTTCTAGGTCGGGGAGGCGCGCAATGTCCGCTTTGGGTCAAAAGCAGACGTATGCAGTGCAAAACGGCATGTCTGCTTTACCCCCTAAAAGCGGACATATGCGATGCACCTGCGGATGTCCGCTTGGGCCAATAGCGGACATCACGCTCCCTCATTCGCCCACGTCTGCAGCTACGAGCAGCGACCATCGGGATCCAAGCCACTAATAGGGCAATGACCGTAGATCGCTTCTGCTATCATTAAATTATGACGATGCAAATTCCCGGACCCCGACGGCGTGGCCAGTGGCAAACCGCGCTACGCGCGCTCCTCGTTGCCGTCATTATCTTTTGGATCTGCTTTGTTCTGCTGAGCCCCACCGCTGGCTTCTTGGTCGATTGGCTGTGGTTTTCCGCAATCGGCTATTTTAGCATTTTCCGCACGATCATCGTGGCCGAAGCCGAAGTATTCATCGCCGTCTTCATCACGACCGCCATAATTCTTTTGGTGAATGGATCGCTTGCGTTCCGCTTCGCCCAGTCTGAGTGGCCGCAGCACCGCACCGAGTTTGAGTCGAGACCGACGGGCGTTTCGACCTTGCCCGAGGTTTTGGAATTCACGCGCTATAAACTGCCGTGGCCTGGCGTAATCATCTTTGGCGCCTGTGTCCTCGCCGCGCTTGTCGCCTGGGGAGAGGTCGACAATTGGCGCGTCCTCCTCCAGTTCCTCTATCAGGCGCCCTATGGTGCGAGCGACCCACTCTATAACAAGGACATCGGCTTCTACCTGTTTGCATTGCCCGCTTATATCGCCATCAAGAATTGGATGCTTCTCACACTCTTTTTGAGCGCGGTTTTTGCTGGAGCGATTTATTGGGTGCACGGCGGCATCGTATATACAGTTCAGCGCCGGTCGATGTCGCCGACAGCAATCGCACACGGCTCTGTGCTGCTCGGCCTGTTATTTGCAGTGAAGGCGTGGTCCTACGGTCTCGACCGCTATCTGCTGCTCTATGGCGACAACGGGGTGGTGGTCGGCGCGAGCTACACCGACATCTATGTGGGGCTGCCCGTTCTCTGGCTGCTGGTTGGGCTTTCGATCGTTGCAACATTCGCCACGTGGGTGAACGTCAGGGCACGTACCTACCGAATTCCAATAGCAGCGGTAGTGCTCGTCTTCGGTGGCTCCTTCCTGCTGTCGAGCGTGATTCCAGGATTATTCAAGCGCGTATTCGTCAAACCGAACGAGCTGGAACTGGAGAGGCCTTACATCCAACGCAACATCGCGCTGACCCAGCAGGCCTACAATCTCCATCAGATCAAGGCGAAGCCTTTCCCGGCCGAACAAGACCTCACGCTCAAGACAATCGAGGCCAACAAGGCAACCATCGACAACATACGGCTGTGGGATTGGCAGCCGCTGATGGATGCCTACATACAACTGCAAGAAATCCGCACTTATTATAAATTCCATGACGTAGACATCGACCGCTATTGGCTCGACGGTGCGTACCAAAGCGTGATGCTCTCGGCCCGCGAGCTTAAATCTTCATTGCTGCCGCCGAACGCACAAACATGGGTAAACACCCGTGTACTTTTCACTCACGGCAACGGTGTGGTGATGGGCCCGGTTACCCGCAAGACTGCGGATGGACTACCGGTGTTTTATCTGCGCGATATTCCGCCGGTTTCGACTGGTGGTCCCGAGATTCGCGAGCCGCGCATCTACTACGGGGAAGAAACCAATAGTTACGTCATCGTCAGAGGAAGCACGCCCGAGTTCGACTATCCGAAGGGCAAAGACAATATCTACACGGCTTATGACGGCACGGGCGGCATTCCTATCGGTGGGATCTTTCGGAAAAACCTCTTTGCTTGGCACTTCGGTGACATAAACCTGCTGCTTTCGAGCTACATCACCGACGACAGTCGCATCATGATTCGCCGTGACATCCAGGAACAGGTGCGCACGATTACCCCATTCCTCCGCCTCGACCACGATCCTTATCTGGTGATCAGCGGAGGCAAGCTGTACTGGATACAGGACGCTTATACGACGAGCGACTATTTTCCTTACGCACAGCCGGTGCAAAAGCTCGGTCTGAACTACATTCGCAATTCGGTGAAGATCGTCATTGATGCCTACAACGGGACTGTCGACTTTTATCTCATCGACGCAGCTGACCCGATCGCCAGGACGTACCAGCGAATTTTCCCAGGCCTGTTCAAGCCGTTCGCAGCCATGCCGCCGGATTTGCAGACGCACATCCGCTACCCCGAGGACCTCTTCCGAATTCAGGCGCAGATCTATCAAGCCTACCACATGGAGGCGGCTGACGTTTTTTATAACCGCGAGGATCTTTGGCAATCCCCACGTGAGCCTACCGACGGCGGTACGACCCTGATGGCCCCTTATTACATTGTCATGCGGCTGCCGGGGGAGGCGCAGGCTGAGTTCTTCCTCATGCTCCCGATGGTGCCGAGCCGCCGCGACAACATGATCGCATGGCTAGCTGCGCGCTGCGATCCACCCGACTACGGCAAGTTGATTGTCTACGAGTTTCCTAAAGATAAGCTCGTCTACGGTCCGTTCCAAATTGAGGCGCTGATCAATCAGAATACCGAAATCTCCCAACAACTCACGTTGTGGAACCAAATGGGTTCACGGGTGATCCGCGGGAACTTGCTTGTGATTCCAATCGAGAACTCGATTCTCTATGTATCGCCACTTTATTTGCGGGCGGCGGAGGGGCAATTGCCGGAACTCAAGCGCGTGATAGCAGCCTATGCCGATCGCGTAGTCATGAAGGAGACGCTTGCCGAGGCATTATCGGCGCTCTTCGAGAGCGGCACCGCTCCAAGTGCCTCAATGCGCGCGCCGCCGGCGGCCCCTTCAGCTGAACAGGCGCGCGAGGCCCTTGATCATTTCCATCAAGCAATCGAACGATTGAAATCCGGCGACTGGGCGGGCTTCGGCGCACAACTCGACGCAATGCGCGAGATTTTGGAGAACTTGAGTCGGCCATCGATCGGTCATTAGCACCCTGCAGAGCAAGCTCCTAAAATGTCTGGCGCAAAGCGTCCGCGACAGCAGGGCGCTGCTTACGCGGAACTAACTTTCGGCCCGCCTCGATCTGGAAGATTTCGGACAAGCCCGCCCTTCCAGACGGCGTTAGTTGAAGTGCACGGCTGTCCGACACACATTTGAGCCATCCGAGCTCCAATAGACGATCCAGAATCCGAGCCCCGACGAGTCCCTTGAGGTGATAACGACGCTCGCTCCAGTCGAGACAAGGCTGGCAGAAAATTCGTCGAGTCCGCGGCCTCAAATCGACGCCAAACGTTGAAAAGAAACGCTCGCCCGACGACGTGACTTCACCGCCTTCATCGGTGAGTACGATGTGTCCCATGGCCACAAGTGCATCGGTAACAGCGACTCCAACCTGGCCAGCCAGGTGATCGTAGCAACTTCGGGCAAACCGGAGTGCGTCGTCGCTTGCTGATCGCGGCTCACGGCGCGGTGGCACCTCTATGGCGGCGACGACCTTGATGCTCTCCAGCATTGTCGCGACTCGCGGGGATGCGATCCGATAATAGTTGAAGCGGCGCTCGCGAGTGACAGTCAAAAGCCGCGCGGCAACCAGCTTGCTCAGGTGGCCGCTCGCAGTCGAGCGAGACACATTGGCGCAGTAAGCAAGCTCAGTGGCCGTCAGCGACTGGCCGCCCATAAGGGCGTTAAGCATCGTCGCTCGCGCAGTATCACCTACGAGAGCGGCCACCTCCACCAGATTTGCCGCCGCGACCATCCTTCACCGTACCGCTGATACCGTAAGCATATCAATTGTAAACAGTTCGGCATGGGCCGAACTGTTCGCGCGAGACAATTGTCATCTCGCCGCATTAATGCGCTGTAGCAGGAGAGCGCATCATGGGAATGGCGGCGATAATCTACAAGAAAGGCCCACCCGATAACTTCGTGTGGGAGGAGATCAAGGTCGGGGTTCCCGAACGTGGCCAGGTACGTCTTCGCAGCACGGCTGTAGGCGTTAATTTCGCTGATACGTACCACCGAGCAGGTATCCCGCACCCGATGATCGTCGGCGATCCGCCGGTTGTCCTCGGTTTCGAAGGGGTTGGCAAGATCGAAGAGTTGGGTCCTGGCGTCACCGGGTTCGCCGTCGGCGAACGAGTTTGCACCTGCCTTCCCCCGTTCGGCGCCTACAGTCAGGAGCGCCTTTACCCGGCTGACAAGTTGATTAAGGTCCCAAAGGACTTGCCATTGGATGACATTCAACTGGCAGGACTAATCCTGAAAGGGATGACCGCTCAGTATCTGCTGCATCGAACGCACAAGGTGCAGCCGGGAGATTATGTTCTGATCCATGCAGCTGCCGGCGGCATGGGTCATATCCTTTGTCCTTGGGCGCGGCATCTCGGAGCCACTGTGATCGGTACCGTTAGTACCGACGCGAAGGCTGAGATCGCTCGAAATCTCGGTTGTCATCACGTTATAAATTACTCGACCGACGACTTCGTCGCTGTCACCCGAAAGATTACGGACGGAAAAGGCGTAGACGTGGTCTACGAGTCGATCGGTAAGGACACGCTGCAAAGGTCACTCGACTGCCTGCGGCTGGTCGGTAT
>DASRAF010000074.1:0-2720 GCA_035638295.1 Pseudolabrys sp. | reverse complement strand
ATTAGTCCATTGCTGTGCCCGCTGACGCCTCCCGCCGCGTAAAGCCCGGGCAAGGACGAGCGCATCGTCGTCGTGTCGACGTCGATGCCGCCCTGCCGATAGTGAGACGTGACGGCAGTCTCGACCAGCTGCTCGGGAAATTTGAGCCCAAGCTGGCGGAATGTCTTGCCGTAGGTCGTGTAAGTCTCGACCTCGCTGGCATCGCAATTGTTAAAGCCGGCGTAGTAGCCTCCGTCGTAGCGCGCCTTGCCTGCATGCACTTGCTTCGCCAGTGCCTTAAGCTGAACCGTGTAAGGGCCAAAGGCGAGCGGATCGTCATTTTGCTGATTAAAGAATTCCTCCCCTGCCGAATTGACCATCTGCGCTGACTTCTCCGAGCCCAGCATCGGATTGGGGTAGACCTGCATGCGCTGCCATGATGGTGGATCGGCGATATCGTTGGTGTGCCACCACTGCATTTCCATGTTGACCAGTGTCGCGCCCGCACGCCATGCCATCGCGATGCCGTCGGCCGACATCTCGCGTGTTCCAGTAGATCGTTGATGCAGACGATCAGAATATCCGGTCGCCAAGACCACAGCGCGCGCCTGGACGGCCACATATTCGCTTGTCATGTAATTTAGGCAGAACACCCCGCCAACGTGTCCGTCCCTGTTGTGCATCAGTGCCGTGGCGACCGTTTCCTCGAGTCGTGGAATTCCGGCGCGGATGACCTGCTTTCGGCGCAGGTCCATGAACGGAACGCCGGAGTTTCCCTGCACATTCGCGGCGATGCTACGAATCGCGCCCGGACTGGTGACGACATTTCCTTCGTCGTCGCGCCTGAAATAGAGACCGAGTTCTTCCAGCTCGGGGTAATACACCTGTTCGATCCAGGCGCCGCACCGGCGTGCCCATTCCTGATCGATGAGAAACTGGTTGTGGTACTTGATCAGGAATTCGGCGGTGTTGCGTGCCTGTGTTTCGCTGTTTCCGAGTAGCCGGCCGGAGATCACCAGGTTGCCGGCGAACAAAGACGCGCCGCTTTTTCCGACAAGACCCTTGCAGACAATGATGGATTTGATGCCGCGCTTCTGCAGATTGAGCGCGGTGTAACAGCCGGCCGCGCCACCGCCAATGATAGCTACGTCGGTCGTCAATATTTGCATGAGCGGGCTCTCTTGGTGCTGGTCAAGTAACCATGCAATGCAGTTGAGTCGAAAGCGATACTCATGAATTGATTTGGCCCCACATTCTCCCTGCTGATCTTGGTCCTGAAGGCTCTAGAAGAACACTACTAACTTGAATAGGATTGTCGGAAAATATCCGCGTTTTTTAAGGGGTTCCGTCTCGCTCGTGCAATGGCGAAGGGAGTGGGCAATGACTGCGCAGGTCGCTGTGGGGTCAATTGGGAAAACCAAGCTAAGTCGGGCACAAACCACAGGTTTTCTGGCGGCGTGGTTTGGTTGGATTCTCGATGGAATGGACGCGTTCATTTACGCGTTGGTGTTGGCGCCGGCTTTGACCGAGCTGTTGCCGCTATCTGGATATGTCGCAAATACTGAGAATATCGGGTTCTTCGGCTCGATTATGTTCGCCCTGTTTCTCATTGGCTGGGGAATGGCTTTCCTCTGGGGACCCATTGGTGATCGCTTCGGCCGGACGCGCACATTAGCAGCGACAATTTTGGTTTATTCGATTTTCACAGCTGCGGCTGCTTTTGCGCAGGATGTTTGGCAGCTTGCGGTGTTTCGGCTGCTCGCGGGGCTCGGTGTCGGAGGGAATTGGGCCATTTCTGGAACCTACGTCGCTGAAATGTTGCCCGAAGATCGCCGTAAGTTTTTTGGCGGCGTACTCAATGCCGGATTTTACGTCGGTTTCTTCATTGCTTCAGCCCTAAATTTGACGCTTGGGGCGGCCTTCGGCTGGCGGGCTATGTTTCTTGCCGGCATTGCACCGGTCGTGATTGCACTTTTCACGCTCTATTACGTTAAAGAGCCCGAACGATGGACACGCCAAGCAGAAGGCGCGAAGCGCCTTAATCAACTGGCCGCGATATTCCGAGCCCCCTACTTAGGGCGAACGTTGGTGATGACGGGCCTGCTTTCGGCGTCAATCATCGGCTTGTGGGCAGGCTCAGTCTATGCGCCAACCGCCATCAGAATACTTAGCGTCAACAGTGGAATGAACGCTCTCGAAGCAACGCAAATGGCATCATATGGTGCCGCTTTATTTTCCCTTGTTACGATTGTAGGCAATTTGATCCTGCCATACTTCGCAGAACGACTTGGACGGCGGTACACGCAGGCGATGTATTTCTCCGGCATGTTGATAGGTATTGTGCTCGCCTTCGCCTGGGCATTCTATTTGCCGAATGGGCTAATCCCATTCCTTGTGATCCTTGTGCTTCTTGGCTTAGCCGGCGGTAATTTCGCCATGTATAATATTTGGCTTCCTGAACTTTATGAAACGAAGGTGCGTGCGACGGCATTTGCGTTTGCCGTCTCGTTCGGACGGTTCATTGCAGCGGGTGCGAACTTCCTTCTCGCTGCACTTATCCGCAATATGGGGACACTCGGGATACCAATCGCGTTAACCGCTATAGCCTTAGCAATCGGGCTGCTCTTGCTTCCATTTTCGATCGAGACGAAAGGACAGAAGCTGCCCGAATGACCATGTGCTCAAAGCTTTGATAACGGAATCAGATTAATGTCCGGAAAAATTGTGATCACCAATATCGC
>DASRAF010000073.1:0-9387 GCA_035638295.1 Pseudolabrys sp. | reverse complement strand
CGTCATCGGCCATGAAAAAGGCTCTGACACAGAGAGCCGCCTCAAACATAATTTCGGAATGGCACGTCCGGAGGGTTATCGGAAGGCAGTCCGCTTGATGGAAATGGCAGACCGCTTTGGCATCCCCGTGATTTCGTTGGTGGACACCGCCGGCGCCTATCCCGGCATCGGCGCCGAAGAGCGCGGCCAGGCTGAAGCGATTGCGCGCTCGACCGAAACCTGTCTTTCCCTCGGTGTCCCGAACGTTGCAGTCATCCTGGGCGAAGGTGGCTCTGGTGGCGCAATCGCCATTGCCACGGCCAACCGCGTCCTGATGCTGGAGCACGCCATCTACAGCGTCATCTCACCCGAAGGGGCGGCATCCATTCTGTGGCGTGATACGGCCAAGGCGCAGGAGGCGGCGACCAGCATGAAGATTACTGCCCAGGATATGGTCCGCTTTGGCGTGATCGATACGGTCGTGGCGGAGCCAACCGGAGGGGCCCACCGTGACCCCCAGGCGGCCATAGCGCTAACTGGGGAAGCCATTGCTGGTGCCTTGTCTGACCTACAGGGACTGGATCGCGAGGCTATTCGCAAGCACCGGCGGGAGAAGTTCCTCGCAATGGGCCGTAACGGCGGTTAACGGCTTGGCAATTTACTTTTGTCTACCATGGGTTAGCGGTAAGCCGGGATAGTGGGGATCGCCTTGCGGATGCCACATCTTATGGGTAACCATTGGGTTCTGAGGGACCCGCCGCTTCGGGGAGTACCAGGTTTGAAACGACCCTTCGCTCGCGCGCTGCTGGCGTCTGCGGCTGTTGCCGCTGCGATTGCTCTGGCCGGCTGTGACGCTGAAAGCATTTCTCCCACAGGGCGCGCAAAGGCCCCCTTGTCCGAAAAGATGGTCGCTGAGATCGCGGCGAAAAACATGGACAAGGAGTCTCCGATTCTCGGCCGAATCTTCAAAGAAGAGTCGGAGATGGAGATCTGGAAGCAGAATCGCGATGGCGAGTTCGTCCTGCTGAAGACTTATCCGATTTGCCGCTGGTCCGGCGATCTCGGTCCCAAGAAAAAAGAGGGCGACCGGCAGGCGCCTGAGGGCTTCTACACGATCACGCCCGGCCAGATGAATCCGAACTCCAGCTACTACCTGGCATTCAACACCGGTTTCCCGAACGCCTACGACCGTGCAATGGGCTACACGGGCGGAGAGCTGATGGTGCACGGCGATTGTTCATCGCGCGGCTGCTACGCAATGACCGATGAGCAGATTCAGGAAATCTACGCGTTGGCACGCGAGTCGTTCTTCGGCGGACAAAAGGCGTTCCAGCTGCAGGCGTTTCCATTCCGCATGACGCCGCTCAACATGGCGAAGCACCGCAACAATCCGAACTTCGCGTTCTGGAAAATGTTGAAAGAGGGTTACGACAATTTCAATGCCACGCGCCGCGAACCAAAGGTCGCGGTTTGCGATCGGCACTACGTTTTCGACGCTGTGGCGCCCGACGATTCCAACAGGGCACTCTCGTTCAACCCGAAGGGCGCCTGCCCCGCTTATCAGCTCGACACAACGGTTGCGGACGCGGTGCTACAGCATCGGCGGCAAGAGCAGTACAAAATGGCGGAGTACATCGCCAGCGGTGTTGCAACTGCCCCGTCACGCGCCGGCATTGATGGCGGCATGAATCCCGTATTCATTGCGAAGCTTTCGCCGCAGAGCGGGTTCGATAACAACGGTCGCTATCAGGTAGCCAGTGTTGCACCTGGCGCACTGCCGCTTGTAGAGACCGCGCCTGGCGCACTGCCACGCGGCACCACACCGCCGGCCGCGGCTGCGGAGACTCCGGCCAAGACAGCTGCTCCAGCGAAGACCAGCGAACCGACCGCCGCGGCAAGCGTGCCGATGCCGCGGACTGCGCCGCAGGCTAAGCCGGATGAAACCCCTGCCCCCGAGCGCAAGCCGACCACGATTGCGGGCTTGATCGGTGGCTGGTTCAGTGGCTCGAAAGCCGAAACTCCCGCCGCGGCACCAGATAAGGAACAGCCTGCCGCGCGCAGCACTGCCACGGATACAAAACCGAAGCGCGCGGCTCCGGCCCGCACAACAGCCCCCGCACCTGTGCAAAGTGCGCAGGTCGCCCCGGCGACAAAGCAACGCGAGGCCTGGCCGAAGCCGGCAGAGCCGGCTGCAGCCTGGCCGGCTACAGCGGCGCCGGCGGCCGCTCCAGCGGTGCAATCCGCCAAGGCCGAGCCGCCACAGCAATCGGAAATCCGGACCGCGTATACGACGCCGCCCGCAAGCAACAACGGCATGCTGACGGGCGCCCAGCCGGTGGTACCGGTTGGTTCGTTCAACAGCTTCCGATAGTCCTCTCAGCAGCAAGATGGGCGAAACATGGACTGCTATGTCTATGTTCTCGGCACCATCACACATAAACGCCATCTGACTTACGTCGGTTGGACCGACGACGTCGCACGCCGCCTGACGCAACACAATGCTGGCAAGGGCGCACGTTCGACACGCGGCCACACATGGGTCTTGCTCTATTCCGAGCGGTGCGCCAGCAAACGCCATGCAATGAGCCGCGAGTGGCATCTCAAGCGTGACCGCAATTTTCGCAAGAAGCTGGCACTGGAAATCAAATAGTCGAATTCTCGGGTACCGACAGAATGGCTGGGACCACAATTTCAAAATTCACGCCGGGCGGATACCGCTTTGTGAATGGCGTGTTCCAATATTCGGCCGGCGTTGCCGCCGAACCCGGATTTGAGATCGTCCGCGCGCGCTTCGCAAAGGTCGTCCCGATTGAGAAGGGCTTCGAGCGGATCGAGGCGCATCTCGCCGGCTTGGGCCGGCCGACTTTTGCTTTTTGTGCGTGCGAACTGCGTTCGCCGCGTCCCTTCGATGATGCCGGCTTTCTTGCGTTCAACAAAAGCTACGTCGAACCGTTGCGACGGTGGGGCATCGTCAAGGACGACGTAAATCCGATCGCCCGCAGCAATGTCTGTCCCGCCGTGAACCCGCCTTCGGAGCCGGGGTTTTATGCATTCTCCTATACCGTGCCCACGACTGCGTCCGCCGCGCCGACTTTCGTCGTTGCCGGCAGCGGCGAAGCACCGGAAGGTCGGAAGACTTACAAAGAGAGGGCGATACGCATCGGAGAACACTCTCCAGACGCGATCCGCGAGAAAGCGCAATGGGTCTTGCGTGAGATGGAGCGACGGATGGCGGCGCTCGGGGTCACCTGGACCGATTCAACCGCAACGCATCTCTACACGGTCTACGACATTCATCACATCATGGCCGACGAGATAGTCCGCCGCGGCGCCGCAGGCGCAGGACTGACCTGGCAGTTTTGTCGTCCGCCCGTCGACGTGCTCGACTATGAAATGGACGTACGTGCCGTACTTAGGGAAATCGTGTTGCCCTGAACGTCAGCCGAATTTGCCGTGGCAGTGCTTGAATTTCTTGCCCGACCCGCAAGGACAAAGTTCGTTGCGTCCAACCTTGCCCCAGCTCGACGGATCGTTCGGTTTGCGTTCTGCCTGCGCCTCGTTTCCGTTGCCGTTGCCGGCCAGCGCGGGGGCCAGCGCAGGCGACATTTCATCGTCGCCCGTCATCGGATCGACCTTGTGCGCTTCCATGTATGGGAGCTTTGAAGGTTCTTCGGCCGGTGGCGACTGAACTACTTCGACGCGCATGAGTTGCGCGGTCACCGCCTCTCGCAGGTGCGCCACCATGGCCTCGAATAGCGAGAACGCTTCCGCCTTGTATTCGTTCAGCGGGTCGCGCTGACCGTAGCCGCGCAGACCGATGACCTGCCGAAGATGTTCGAGCATCACCAGGTGTTCGCGCCACAGGTGATCCAAGGTCTGCAGCAAAATTGATTTTTCGACGTAGCGCATGACATCGGGGCCCCACTTGGCCACCTTGCTTGCCATCCATTCGTCAGCGCGGCGCGTAATGCGTTCGCGCACATCGTCTGGTGTAATGCCTTCTTCCTTTGCCCAATCCTGAACGGGCAATGACAGGGTCAGGACCTCGCGCAAGGCCTGATCGAGACCAGCCGTGTCCCACTGCTCGGGATAGGCATTTTCCGGAACGTGCTTGGCCACCAGGTCTTCGATCATGGCGTGGCGCATATCGGCGATGGTTTCGTCCACGGTCTCGTCGCGCATCAATTCGAGACGTTGCTCGAAAATCACCTTGCGCTGGTCATTCATCACGTTGTCGAACTTGAGCAAGTTCTTGCGGATGTCGAAGTTGCGTGCCTCGACTTTCTGCTGCGCCTTTTCCAGCGCCTTGTTGATCCAGGGATGAACGATCGCCTCGTTCTCCTTCAATCCGAGTTTCTGCAGCATTCCGTCAAGCTTGTCGGATCCGAAAATCCGCATGAGGTCGTCTTCAAGCGACAAGAAGAATTTGGAATGACCCGGATCGCCCTGCCGACCCGAGCGACCGCGCAACTGGTTATCAATGCGGCGGCTTTCGTGCCTCTCGGTGCCGAGTACAAAGAGCCCGCCGGCGCCAAGCGCCTTTTCCTTAAGTCGCGCAACCTGTCGGCGTATCTCGTCAGCTTTTGGACTTTTTTCGCGCTGGCGCGGGTTCTCAATCTCTGGGATTTCCTGTCGAATACGCATGTCGGCATTGCCGCCGAGCTGAATATCGGTGCCTCGGCCAGCCATATTCGTGGCAATTGTAATCGCACCCGGCACGCCCGCTTGCGAGACGATATACGCTTCCTGCTCGTGGTAGCGGGCATTGAGGATGGCAAACACCTTGGTCTTGGTGGCGCCGTCATCACCGGAATAAAGTGCGGCAAAGGCGTTGGGATCCGAAAAATCGTGCTGCTCCCAACCGGCTTTCCGCAGCATTTCAGCGAGCTGCTCCGACTTTTCGATTGAAGTTGTACCAACCAGAACCGGTTGGCCGCGCTGCTTGCAATCCTCGATCAGCGTGATGATCGCCCGATATTTTTCAGCTGCAGTGCGGTACACCTCATCGTCGTCGTCAAGACGAACTAGCGGCATATTGGTCGGCACCTCGAGCACTTCGAGGCCGTAGATATCCATGAACTCTTCGGCCTCGGTGAGCGCCGTCCCGGTCATGCCGGCGAGCTTTTCGTACATGCGGAAGTAATTCTGAAACGTAATCGAGGCGAGCGTCTGGTTCTCGGGCTGGATCGGCTGGTGCTCTTTCGCTTCCAATGCCTGATGCAGGCCCTCCGAGTATCGGCGACCCGGCATCATGCGGCCCGTGAATTCGTCGATGATGACGACTTCGCCGTTGCGCACGATGTAATCCTTGTCGCGTTGGAAAAGCTTGTGTGCGCGGAGCGCCTGATTGACGTGGTGGACGACGGAAACGTTCTCCACGTCGTAGAGGGAATCTCCTTTGAGCTGGCCGGCGTCGCGCAGCCGCTGCTCAAGTCTCTCCATGCCGGCTTCAGTCAGCGTAACGGTTCGTTGCTTTTCATCGACCTCATAGTCGCTCTTATCGAGCTGTGGAATATAACTGTCGATGGTGTTGTAGAATTCGGACCGGTCGTCGAGTGGACCGGATATGATCAACGGCGTGCGCGCCTCATCGACCAGAATCGAGTCGACTTCGTCTACGATGGCATAGATGTGACCTCGCTGGACCATATCCTCCAACCGGTACTTCATATTGTCGCGCAGATAGTCGAAGCCAAGTTCGTTATTGGTCCCGTACGTGATGTCGCAATCATAAGCCTTCTTGCGTTGCTCATCATCGAGCCCGTGCACGATGACACCGACGGAAAGGCCGAGGAAATTGTAGATTTGCCCCATCCACTCGGCGTCGCGTTTGGCCAGGTAGTCGTTGACCGTGACGATATGCACGCCGCGGCCGGAGATGGCATTGAGATAAACCGGAAGAGTTGCGACCAGCGTTTTGCCTTCGCCGGTCTTCATTTCCGAAATCTTGCCCTCGTGGAGAATCATGCCGCCGATCAGCTGAACGTCGAAATGACGCTGACCGAGCGTGCGCTTCGCGGCCTCGCGGACCGTAGCGAAGGCAGGAGCCACCAGCTCATCAAGCGAGACGCCTGCAGCAACCTGCTTCTTGAATTCTTCGGTGCGGGCCTTCAGCGCGTCGTCGGAAAGAGCTTCGAGTTCCTTTTCGAGCTCATTGATCTCGCGAACCCGGGGCAGATAGCTGCGGATACGCCGCTCGTTGGCGGATCCAAACAGCTTGCGGGCAACGGCGCCGATCATACGGGAGCTCCTAACGTGGGCCGGGGACTTATATCACGCCGCCAACGGCCGGATTTGCCTCCGGCACTCCGGAATGCGGCACTTTTCGGGCAAACTCGACGCAAAACACGTCGGCGGATAACGAACGGCCGAAGCCGTGCGAGAGATATGAGGGGGTCGGATTGTTGTCAATCGGCGAGATAGCAATGACTTAATGGTCATCAGGTCACGCGGACGTTAAGTCTCATCCTTTGGTCGGCCATTGCAAAGCCACGGTTGTTAGGCGAATAGTCGCGCGCACCGCCCGTCTGAACCAGGGGCGGCACTTATATCCAAGGACAACGCCATGACGATTTCTGTATCCGCCGGCTTTCCGGTCCGCCTACGCCCGGCCAGCTTTGTTGCCCCCATTCTGGCGCTGCTCGTCCTTTCGAGCGGACCACTGTTTGCCCAGGACAAAGATCCCCTTGTCGCGAAAGTTAATGGCGTCGAAGTCCATCAAAGCGACCTCGCCGTCGCGGAGGATGAAGCCGGACAAATTCCGCCGATGTCACCGGAGGCCAAGCAGGATTATCTGGTGCAGTTCGTCGCCGACATGATCCTCGTTTCCAAGGCCGCACAGGACAAGAAATTCGGCGACACGCCCGATTTCAAGCGAAAGCTCGAGTTCGCCCGCAAGAAGCTTCTCATGGAAGGACTGCTGCAGTCGGTCGGTAAGGAAGCGCTCACGGACGCTGAAATGCACAAGGTCTATGATGAAGCTATCAAGCAGGCAAGCGAAGAGAAGGAAGTGCATGCCCGCCATATCCTGTTCCGCACGTCAGCCGGCGACGACAAGGGCAGCAAGGAAGCCGAGGACAAGGTCAAAGCCGTCATTGTGCGGCTGAAGAAAGGTGAGGACTTCGCCAAGGTGGCCGGCGAGGTTACCGAAGATCCGTCGGGAAAGGCCAACGGCGGAGACCTCGGCTATTTCACAAAAGACCAGATGGTGCCGGAATTCGCCGAAGCCGCATTCAAGCTGGATGCCGGACAGATTTCTGACCCAGTCAAAACCCAGTTTGGCTGGCATGTTATCAAGGTTGAGGATAAGCGCGCGAAGCAACCTCCCAAGTTCGAGGACGTGAAGCCGCAGATCGAAAACTTTGTCGTCCGCAAAGCACAGGCGGAGCTGGTCACCAAACTGCGCGCGGACGCCAAGATCGAGCGTATGGACAAACCGGCCAAGGCCGAAGACAAGCCGGCTACGCCTGCGCCTGCGAAGAAATAGCGCGGATTAGACTCATCAAATGATTTCGTCATGGCCGGGCTTGTCCCGGCCATTGACGTCTTTTATGCCGATGCTTCGAGTGGATGCCCGGGACAACCCTGATCACGACGCCGGAGATCCCCATGTCGACTGCCATTTCCCCTCTCGCCCCGGCCCATATTCCGGACCTGCCGGCAATTGCCGGCGTCCGGCTGGCAACGGCTGCCGCGGGCATCCGCTATGCCGGACGCACGGATGTTCTGCTTGCCCTTTTTGACGCGGACACAATCGCTGCCGGTGTGTTCACGCGCTCGAAGTGCCCGTCAGCACCGGTCGAATGGTGCCGCGCACATATGAAAAAGGGAAAGTCGCGCGCCCTTGTCGTCAATTCCGGAAATGCCAATGCCTTTACCGGGAAGAGCGGACGAGACGCCTGCAAGTTCATTGCGCAAATC
Source organism: Pseudolabrys sp. (assembly GCA_035638295.1). Lineage (GTDB taxonomy): Bacteria > Pseudomonadota > Alphaproteobacteria > Rhizobiales > Xanthobacteraceae > Pseudolabrys. The sequence goes on along the minus strand of DASRAF010000073.1, from coordinate 1,488 downwards.
GCCTCTCGTGCTGCTGGTTGTACACCGGAGGATGTCTTTCTTGCTTCCACAGGCGTGATCGGCGAACCGCTCAAGGCGCAGGCTTTCGAAGGCGTGATGGAAGGCCTCGTTGCACGCGCGCAGGCTGGCGATTTTCTCGCGGCGGCGCGCGCGATCATGACCACGGACACGTTTCCGAAAGTCGCAACTGCGACGGCAAAAATCGGCAACGCAAGTGTAACGATAAACGGGATCGCCAAAGGCGCCGGCATGATCGCTCCCGATATGGCGACAATGCTGTCTTTCATTTTCACGGATGCAGCGATTTCAGCGCCTGCCCTTCAATCGCTGCTGAAAGACGGCGCCGGCGATACGTTTAATGCCGTAACGATCGACGGCGATACGTCCACGTCAGACACACTGATGATGTTTGCAACCGGCAAAACGGGCGCGCCACACATCGCGCGGGCAGCAGACCCGCGCCTGAAAGGATTCAAGAAGGCTCTGCATACGGTGCTTGCCAGTCTCTCAGAACAGATCGCACGTGACGGCGAAGGCGCTCGCAAGCTGGTCGAGATCGTGGTCGAAGGCGCGGTCTCGAAAGTCTCGGCCCGGCGTATCGCCATGTCGATTGCCAATTCGCCTCTCGTGAAGACGGCGATTGCAGGCGAAGATGCCAACTGGGGCCGCGTCGTGATGGCTGTCGGCAAGGCCGGCGAACCGGCCAACCGCGACAGGCTTTCGATCTGGTTTGGCGGGATTCGCGTGGCGCACAAAGGCGCCCGCGACCCGGGGTATGATGAGGCCACCGTAAGTGCGGCAATGAAGAAGCCGGAAATCAGTCTGAAAGTGGCGCTCGGTATGGGCAAGGGCCGCGATCGCGTGCTCACATGCGATCTGACCAAGGAATATGTCGCAATCAATGGCGACTATCGATCGTGACGATGGGCAGGGGCTGAGGCTGTGGCTATCAAGCTCGTTCTGGTGGCCGCCTGCGCCCTCGTGGATCCTGATGGTCGCGTGCTTATCGCGCGCCGGCCTAAAGGCAAGCCGATGGCCGGCTTGTGGGAGTTTCCCGGCGGCAAAATCGAGAGCGGCGAGCGTCCAGAGGACACCTTGATCCGCGAGTTAAGAGAAGAGCTGGGAATAACCGTTAGCGAAAACTGCCTCGCCCCCCTCACCTTTGCGAGCCACAGCTGCCCGGATTTTCATCTTCTCATGCCGTTGTATGTCTGCCGACGTTGGGAAGGCACCGTCATTGCCACCGAAGGTCAGCAACTCGCCTGGGTGAGGCCGAACAAGTTGCGAGAGTTCGAAATGCCTCCGGCCGACGCGCCCCTGGTCGCGCACTTGATGGCCTTGCTCTAGCGCAATCGCTCCGGCTTTTCTCCGGCCGATATTTCGGTCGTATTCAGAGCGTCGGAAAGTCGCCGTCCCGCCGAACCGGGCTTGAGCGGCTTCTGCTGGCCCTCGTGCGGCGCCCACCCGGACAACCAGACGATCTCGAAG
>DASRAF010000072.1:0-9073 GCA_035638295.1 Pseudolabrys sp. | reverse complement strand
CCTGAGACAGCCCGCAAAGTTCGGTCACGCGCTTACAGTTTGTCGACGACGGAAAACGACCGGTTCATCCCGTGCACAACATTATCAAAAAACTAAAAAGCCCGACGCTGGGCCGGGCTTTTCGATAACTGTGTTTGTGCGCCTATCTTCAGGCCGCCTCTTCCTCGACGCCTTCCTCAGGACCGGCCTCTTCGGACGGCTTCGGACCGCGACGCGGGCCTTTGGCGAGAGCCGCTTCGATCTCCTTGATAGCCTCGGTCTCGGTCACGCGCTGAACCGCTGCGATTTCGCGCGAGAGCCGATCGAGAGCAGCCTCGTAAAGCTGCCGCTCCGAATAGGACTGCTCGGGTTGGGTCTCCGACCGGTACAGGTCGCGCACGACCTCGGCAATGGCGACGATATCGCCGGAATTGATCTTCGCTTCGTACTCCTGCGCCCGACGCGACCACATGGTGCGCTTGATGCGCGCGCGGCCCTTGAGCGTCTCAAGTGCCCGCTTGACAAGCGGTGCCTCGGCCAGCTTGCGCATGCCCACGGATACGATTTTCGCGGTCGGAACCCGCAGAGTCATCTTGTCTTTGATGAAGTTGATAACAAACAGTTCGAGCTTGGCGCCCGCAACCTCCTGCTCCTCGATCGCGATGATCTGGCCAACTCCATGGGCCGGGTAGACGATAAACTCGTTAGTCTTGAAGCCTTGTCGTTGTGTAGTCTTTTTATTGCTCGTCATTCCGGGCATGACTCCTTCGCCGGGCCCTTTTCGGCTGCCGGCCGTCTTGGCTGCGGGAGCCCCACCGCGGACGGCACCGCGAGAGGCGTGGGAGGTCCGCCGCACTGCAGCAGACTTTTTTGGTCCCCGGCTCATGCCGGAGGAGCCCTTCTTTGATTTATGACGCGTTTTTCCTGCCACTGCTCACGCGTGGATCGCACGCCCTCTAAACTGGAAACCGGGGAACTCAACCACCGAAAAATAAGGCTCCCGAATGGGGAGCGCATCGGTAGCAACGTCGTTCCTGTCCATTTTTTCTATATATAGCACATTTTTAGGCGGAATCAAAGCGTTATGGCGACGGAGAATGGCGATTTCCCTTCGCCGTTCAGTCAAATTTGGCCGAATCGGTTAACGTCGCGCAATAAAGTAACAATCCCTACAGCCGATGATGGCAGCAAAATTAACTTCAATCCCCGGTTCCAGACTGGGGGGAAAAGAACTTTTTGAATTTTTCCGGCACGCTGTCCCAGTCCTTGGCATCGGGGGGCGCCTCTTTCTTGACCGTGATATTGGCCCAGGTTTTTGAGTACTCGGCGTTCAATTCGAGCCACTTTTCGAGACCGGCTTCGGTATCCGGCTTAATCGCCTCTGCGGGGCACTCCGGCTCGCATACGCCACAGTCGATGCATTCGTCGGGATGAATGACGAGCATGTTCTCGCCTTCGTAGAAGCAGTCCACCGGACACACCTCTACGCAGTCCATGTATTTGCATTTAATACAGTTTTCGACGACGACGTAAGTCATTCCCCACTCCGGCAAACCAATTCGCAACGCTGCCTAAACCAACACCAGATAAGCTGCAACCAGCGTGGATACGACCCGCCCGCCCTAAGCGCCTGATCCAAAACGCAAAGAAGACCCCGCTCGCGGATTCTCAGGTCAAATCGCGGTAAAGTGCACGCGCAACGGGCGCGCCCCCGCGCCGTTCGCAAAGGCCTTCGACCCGGACCACTCTGACGGTCCGATCAAGCGCAACCGTAACGACATCGCCAACTCGCACCGGATGGCCCGCGGCCGTCATGCGCCTGCCATTGAGGCGGACAAACCCTGCTGTTGTAAGCGCGGCTGCGTCGGTCCGCGTCCGCACCATCCGCGCATGCCACAACCATTTGTCGATGCGCTGACGTTCCAATTCCTTGGCGCTCGTGCTCAAGACGGCTCTTTGTTGGTCTGTTCAAGCTGCTGTTTGAGCGCAGCAAGTTTGGCGAACGGGGAATTCGGATCCGGTTGTTTGTCGCGCCCACCTGAGCCGCTGCCGAAAGGCTTTGCGTAGTACTGTTCGCGCTCGGCCCGCTCGACACGCTCACCACGTTCGCGCCGCTGTCGTTCGCGGCGAGCTGCGTGACCTTGCCGGTCTGCGCGTTCACCTTCGCGTTCCACCCGCTGCTGGCGTTCGTGCCGCTCCTGCCGTTTCTCCCTGTCCGGGCGCTCGCCACGATCGTGGCGCGGGCGACGCGGACCTCGCGACGGCTGAGTGTAGTCAGAAGGAGCTGATGCGGCACCCTCGGCCGACGTGGTTGCCAGCGCTGCGGCAGCGTCGGTGGCAGCAGCTTGCGTTTGCTGCGGACGTTGACGGCGAGGCCGATGCGGTCGTCGTTCGGATCGACCAGCCGGGCGCCAGACTTCGACAAACGCCGGCTCTTCTGCTGGCTTGTTTTCGGCCGCCGGCACAGGCGCCGTATCACTCGCATCAGCCGCCGGCTCGGCGGCCGGCACAGATGCGTCCGCGCCAGGCACAGTTTCCGACGCAGTTTCGGGCATCACGAGCTCAGGCTCGGGCAGCAACGAGCGCGATTGCAACTCGGCGACCGGTTCGGAACTTTCTGACGACGAACCAGCTTCAACTGTCGCTTCTGCAGTCGCAGGTGCACCATCACTGATGGCGGTCGGTTCGGCGGCTGGAGCGGCTGCGGTGGGCTCGGCCGGCTTGGGCTTGCGATCCATCCGATAGCCGAGTGATCGCAGGATCGACGCAAAGTCATCGCCAGATGCGCCGGTGAGCGAGGTCATCGCACCGGTCACCAGAAATCCGCGTGCGTCGAACACGCCGTCGGGTTTGGGACCCGGCGAGCTTTCGCGCCAGGAGAGCGCCGGCCGGATGAGGTCGGCGAGTCTTTCCAGGATATCGACCCGCACCGCACGCTCGCCGCAAATGCGATAGCCGGCAGTCCGATAAAGCGCCTTGGGCGTGTCTTTATCGACTGGGATCGATGTGCGACCGCTTGCTGCAAGATGCAGCAGATCGCCGACTCCCTTCGCTTCCGGGCTTTCGTGCTTTATCGCCCACAATTGCGTCGCAAGCGCGCGCGGTGCCGGCTTCAGCAGCGCCGGCAAGTAGATGTGATAAGCGCCGAAGCGCACGCCATACTTTCGCAGAGTAGCGCGGGCCGGTTGATCTAATCCCTTGACCTCCTCGGCAACCTTTTGCCGTTCCAGCACGCCAAGCGACTCCACGAGCTGAAACGCGACGCCGCGCGCAACGCCGGTGATGTCGTCGGCGGCGATCAGCGAGAATAGTGGCGCTAGCAATTTTTCGATGTGGGTCTTCAGCCAAAGATCGAGCCGTGTCTGAACCAGCTCGCGTGCCGGACCCGTGAGGTGTTCGTCGGCGATCACTCGGACACGCGGACGCAAAGTGTCGTCGCCGGCCGTCAATTTCCCGACGAGATCACCGGTCCAGCGCAATGCACCGTCGGCCGCTAGAACGATCTGATCGTTCGATGCCTGCGAAATTTTGGTGGCGCGTGCCTCGATCTCTCCGGTGAGCACTTTTTGTGCGGCGGCATTGAGCGCTCTGGCTTCCGAGCCCGCGGCTGACGCGTCAGGTGCGAACATGAATCCGTCGAGCCGGCCGATGACATGGCCCTCGACGGTCACTTCGCCAGACTTTCCGATTTCAGTTTCCAGCATTGCGTTTTCTCGAAGCCGCCGCATCAACACGCTGGTGCGGCGGTCGACAAACCGTTCGGCCAAGCGTTCGTGCAACGCGTCGGACAACTTGTCCTCAACCGCGCGCGTGACGCTTTGCCAATGGTCCGGATCAGCAAGCCAATCCGGGCGGTTGGCAACGAAAGTCCAGGTCCTGACATGCGCGATCCGGTTGGAGAGAGTGTCGATGTCGCCGTCAGTCCGGTCGGCATGGGCAACCTGACGAGCGAACCAATCTGTGGGGATGTTACCCTCTCGCATCAGGAATCCATAGAGGGTTACGGCCAATTCGGCGTGGGTCGCAGGCGCGATCTTTCGATAGTCAGGAACCTGACAGGCATCCCATAACCGCGCGATGGCGGCGCGATCGCGCGCCAGACCACGAACATCTTCGTCGCGCGCTGCGTGTTCCAGGACGAGTACGTCCTCGCCAATCGGTGCGCGTGTCAGCCCTTGTTCGCTCGGTGTCGCCGCAAGCGAGGCTTGCAGCGCACCAATCGAGGCAAAATCAAGATCTGTATTGCGCCACTGCAGTAGCCGAACAGGTTCGAAGTTGTGGCTTTCGAGCGCCTGCACGAGTTCAGGCTCAAAGGGGTCGCATCGGCCGGTAGTACCGAATGTCCCGTTGCGTGTGGCGCGCCCGGCGCGGCCTGCAATCTGGGCGAGTTCGGCCGGGTTAAGCCTTCTGAACTGATAGCCATCGAATTTTCGGTCCGAGGCAAACGCGACATGATCCACGTCGAGGTTGAGGCCCATCCCGATCGCATCGGTCGCCACGAGGTAGTCGACGTCACCGGACTGGTACAACGCTACTTGCGCATTCCGCGTGCGCGGCGAAAGCGCCCCAAGCACGACCGCCGCGCCGCCACGCTGACGGCGGATCAACTCGGCGATGGCGTAAACTTCCTCGGCCGAAAACGCGACGATCGCGGATCGCGGCGGGAGCCGCGTCAGCTTTTTTTCGCCGGCATATGTGAGCATTGAAAGGCGTGGCCGGCTCACAACATGCGCACCGGGGAGCAGCTTCTCCACCATCGGCCGAATGGTCGCGGCGCCAAGCACCAAAGTCTCTTCACGAGCACGGGCATTGAGCATGCGATCGGTGAAAACATGGCCGCGCTCAAAATCGGCCCCCAGCTGGACTTCATCGACCGCGAGGAAGGCGACGTCGAGATCGCGTGGCATCGCCTCCACGGTGCACACCCAGAATCGGGGATTCGGCGGCTTGATCTTTTCCTCGCCGGTGACCAAAGCAACCGAATCCTTGCCGACACGATCGACAACCTTGTTGTAGACCTCGCGCGCCAGCAGCCGCAGCGGCAGTCCGATAACGCCGCTGGAATGCGCCAGCATGCGCTCGATGGCGAGATGGGTCTTTCCGGTGTTGGTAGGACCCAGCACCGCCGTGACACCGGCGCCGCGGGCTCGCGATGCACGGGAAGGCTGCTGGGAAAAACTGATGGTCATTACGCGTCCGGACTGGCGAGAGATCCTTGGAGCGGGCCCTCTCGCGGCCTCCCTGTATCACAATGCGACGACAAGCATGTGCGTGGTTAAGCTTTAGAACGAGTCTGGAACGAAAGGCGCCCGAATCACTGACTCCGTAGCTGTATGACTTCGTTCACGGCGACATCTGGAGAGCAGTGGCGGCGCAACCACAAGATGGAGTAGCAGGGCCTTGATTCAAGTGCGCTTTAGCCCCTTTAAAGGTTAATGCGGATCTGGAAGTGCCCGGAGCCGAAGAGTCAAGAGAGACTATTGCGTCTTCATGCCGTTGGCGCCGGCCTGGATCGGGGTCGAAACGAACTCCGTGGCGTCAAGCACCGCCTGGCCAATGGGTGTCGGCCCTTGCGCGTGGATTGGCACGAGGACACGCGTTCCGGCGACAGGCGCGAGCCAGACCTCCATGTCGCGCTGCTTGGCGAGATATCTAATCGCCGTTCGCGTGGGAACAAAGCCCGCCACCGGGGTGAAATACGCCGCACAAACCACAACCGGGCCGGAATAGCCTTTTGGCGCTTTTACTTTTTCCATTCGCTTGAAGGCAAACTGCATGTCGTAACGCAGCCGGCCGTCGAAAATTTCGTGCGTCCGCTGACAGGCTTCCGGCACGAGAAGATCGCCGGTGCCCGCCATGCGCACGATCGAGCCGGTGATCGGATCGAGGACACCACGTTGTGAAGTTTCGGTGATCGGCACTCGCGCCGGGTCGTCGTCGGCCGGTGGGTCTACCTTGTACTCTTTCACGTTGCCGTTGCTGATGGCGATGCGGATCGAGTCCAATCTTTTGCCGCGGCCGTTGATGGTGGCCGTGTAGATAGAGGTCAAGGATCGCCCGCCATTCAGGGTGCCGCGCACAGTAGCGTTACCCTGGCCGCCAGTAAATGCACGCAGCAGCCCCGACGTCTGCCCGCTTACCGCTGCGCTATATTGTGTTTCACTGACGTCGATGACCCAGCTGCCGGTACCGATTGGAATTCCGGCAATTGTCGCCGTGTAGTGAGCTTCGAGACGCGCTTGTGCGTGGGCCGGCAAGACCAGGCCTGTAACAGCCATGGCCGCCGCGGCGGACGCCAGGAGCAAACGCCGTGTCAGTTGACGCAAGACGTGATCCTTCCGCGCGCCGGCACCGGTGACGTTCCCGCGATTGAGGCACCGGACAATATCACTCACGGAGCAATCCACCACGCGGGATTGGCCGGGAGCGGGCGACAGAGTTAATTACGGAACGCCTGGTACAGTCATTACGTCGGCGCGGATTTCGTCGAAACTGTGTTCGCTGGAAGCGCCCGGCCACCCATTAAATACCGTCCAATAGCTTGGCTTGACGCGTTTAACCTCGCTCTCTATACGTCCGCCATCTTAATCAGACGATTTGATCGGAACCGGCACGTTTTCGTGCCGGGGGTTCTTGAGGACTAAGCTATGTCATGGCGTTGCGACCTGACCGGTAAAAGGCCACTGGTCGGCCACAAAGTGAGCCACTCCAATATCAAGACGAAACGTCGGTTCCTTCCGAACCTGCGCAACGTCACACTTATCTCCGACACTCTGGGCCGCAGGATCCGTTTGCGCGTTTCCGCCAACGCCCTGAAGACGGTCGACCATCGCGGTGGGCTCGATGCGTTTTTGCTCAAGTCAAACGACGACGAGCTGGCCCCACGGATGCTCGACCTCAAGCGGCAGATCATGAAGAAGCGTTTTGCTGCCCAGGCGGGCTGATAGGTCTTTTTCAGAGCAAGTGATCGGCAATGGCCGGCCTGCCTCATGCTTGGCACGCACATTTTGGCCCCGTGATGGCGGCTCGGGCGTCTATTCCTCCACCACCGCAAACTGCAGAAGCAGATTGCGCTGGAGAACGGAGAAATTGTCGTCCGATACAATCGTGATGATTGTTTCACCGCCGGCCGTGCGGTGGATGGAAATTCCTTCCATGTTGTCGATCTGATAGGCGAGATCAGCTTCGACCATTGTGCGGCCGTCGACCACCGCACCCTCTTTGAGACTTGAGAGAGGCACGCGACGAATGCGTATCGCGATGCCGCGCACGAGGGAGAGGCGCCGCTCGAGCAGCAACAAATCGTCAGGCGGAAGAATGGTGCAATCGCTGACGTCGAACTCGTCGGTCCGCTTGACGCTGAAACGCGTGACGCGGTTCGTGCCGAGCACAAACGATCGCAGATTGCCGGCTACGTCGAGGCTCTGCTCGGAAACCGCGATCAACTCGCCGGCCACCGGACCCTGCTGGGGTGCCGCGACGCATTCAAGGCTCTTGTTGTACGCGAGGGTCTTGAAGTCGGCCGGCACGCTGATCGGTTGCCCACGAGCAAGCAACCCGTCCCGACGATAGTCGAACCGAACGATCTGTTCGACGCGCTCGATGCCCACGTAGAGAAAGCCGTCGCTCTCGGCGAGGGACTCGGTGTCATACCAGCCACGTGCGGCGAGCGGTCTGCCGTCTTGCCCCAGAATGGGCGCCATTTCCGCGTCGGCGATAGCGGCCGGTCGGCCGTCGCGATAAATAATTCGGCCGTGGAGCCATGAGCCTTTGTCGGTGACCGCGATGAACCGGTTGCCGCCAGGTTCAACGTTGATCCCCGAGATCCCACCGAACGCCGGATGTCTTGACTCGAGCGCCAGCCCTCCGCGGAATTCCAGATTGCCAAAACGCACTTTTGATGGATCACGATTGTCGAACGACGCTATCGGCGTTGCATCGATGACGATGCGCACGGGGCCGGTCGCATAACGAGGCGCGGCAACGGCAACGACGATAGCCAGGATAAACACCACGAGTCCGACAATCAGCGGACGGCCGCGCAAAAAGCTCAAGCGACGCGTCTCCGCCGGCTGGGGCTTCGCCATTCGATCGCAGCGTGTTCTTCGAACAGTTCGGCAAGTTTCTCGGTCATCGCACCGCCGAGTTCTTCCGCATCGACGATCGTGACCGCACGGCGGTAGTAACGCGTCACGTCGTGACCGATACCTATGGCGATCAATTCGACCGGGGAACGGGTTTCGATCTCCTCGATCACCCAGCGCAGATGACGCTCGAGATAGTTGCCTGGGTTCACCGACAACGTGGAATCATCAACCGGCGCACCATCGGAAATCATCATCAGAATTTTGCGCTGCTCGGTGCGGCCCAACAGACGCTTGTGCGCCCAATCGAGCGCTTCACCGTCGATATTTTCCTTCAGCAGGCCCTCGCGCATCATCAGGCCAAGGTTCTTGCGTGCTCGGCGCCACGGCGCATCGGCCGACTTGTAGATGATATGGCGCAAGTCATTCAGCCGGCCGGGATTTGTCGGCTTGCCGGCCGTCAGCCAGTGCTCGCGCGATTGCCCGCCTTTCCATGCGCGCGTCGTGAAGCCGAGGATTTCGACCTTGACGCCGCAGCGCTCCAGTGTGCGCGCAAGAATATCGGCGCAAGTGGCGGCAACCGTGATCGGACGACCCCGCATCGAACCGGAATTGTCGAGCAGCAAGGTCACAACCGTGTCGCGGAACTCAGTATCCTTTTCGGCTTTGAACGAAAGTGGGTGCAAAGGATCGATGATGATACGCGAGAGCCGGGCCGGATCGAGTTGCCCCTCCTCCAGATCGAATTCCCAGGACCTGTTCTGTTGAGCCATCAATCGCCGCTGCAGGCGGTTGGCGAGCCGCGCAACAACGCCCTGCAAGTGCGAGAGCTGCTTGTCGAGGTAACCCCTCAGGCGATCCAATTCCTCCGCTTCGCAGAGATCTTCAGCGGCAACCGTCTCGTCAAATTTGGTGGTGAACGCGCGATAGTCCGGCCCGCGCGGCTCGTTCGCGCCGAAATGGCGGGGCCGTTGCGGTTCGCCGGGTGTTTCGGCATCGCCCATGTCCGT
>DASRAF010000071.1:0-17951 GCA_035638295.1 Pseudolabrys sp. | reverse complement strand
TGCGATGGGATTGGCAATGCCCTTCCCGGCGATGTCCGGCGCCGAACCGTGCACGGGTTCATAGAGCGCCTTGCGCTTGCGCGTCTTCGGATCGACTTCGCCCAGGGAGGCTGAAGGCAACATGCCGAGCGAGCCGGTCAGAGTCGCGGCAATATCGGACAGCACGTCGCCGAAAAGATTGTCAGTGACGATGACGTCGAATTGCTTGGGCCAGCGCACCAGCTGCATTCCGCCGGCATCGGCCAACATGTGCTCAAGCTGAACGTCCTTGAACTCGCGCGCATGCATCTGTGTCATCACCTCGTTCCACAGAACGCCGGTCTTCATGACGTTGCGCTTTTCCATCGATGTGACTTTGTTGCGCCGTTTGCGGGCGAGTTCGCATGCGACACGACCGATCCGCTCGATTTCGTAGGTGTCATAGACCTGCGTATCGATCGCCCGTTTCTGGCCGTTGCCGAGATCGGTGATCGTCTTCGGCTCGCCGAAGTAAACGCCGCCGGTCAGTTCGCGCAGAATGATGATGTCGAGTCCTTCGACCACATCGCGTTTGAGAGAGGAAGAATCCGCCAAAGCGGGGTAGACGATGGCCGGGCGGATATTCGCGAACAACGCGAGGTCCTTGCGCAGGCGCAACAAGCCTGCTTCAGGTCGCACGTCGTAAGGCACTTTGTCCCATTTCGGCCCGCCGACGGCGCCGAAGATGATTGCGTCTGCAGCTTTGGCTTTGTCCACCGTGGCATCGGTGACCGCAACGCCATGCGCGTCGTAACAGCAGCCGCCGACCAACGTCTCCTCGGTATTGAACCTCTCTGAGCCAGATTTGTTGAATAAATCGATGACGCGCTTCACCTCGGCCATTACTTCGGGGCCGATACCGTCACCGGGAAGTAGAAGAAGATTGTGGGTCGCCATGTACGCCTCGCCGTTACAGACACGCGCGGATTGCTAAAGCCTCGGCGCAGGCTTGGCAACCGGCCTTCTATGTGCGGACATTGTGCGATTGCAGGCGAGAGGATGGGTCGTGACAGGCAATGCAAGGGTCGTGATCGTCGGAGCGGGGTTTGGGGGCCTGGAATGCGCCAAGGCGCTAAGACGGGCTCAAGCCGACGTGACAGTGGTCGACCGGGAGAACCACCATTGCTTCCAACCGCTTCTTTATCAGGTGGCCACCGCAGCGCTGTCACCGGCCGATATCGCCTGGCCGATCCGGCATATTTTGCGTCCGCAGCGCAATGCCACGGTTCTCATGGAGGATGTGCGCGGCGTGAGCCCGGAGAAGAAATACGTTCTGACGCAATACGGTGAAATTCCCTACGACTATCTGGTGATCGCGACCGGCTCCACGCACTCGTATTTCGGTCACGATGAATGGTCGCGCTATGCGCCCGGCCTGAAGCGAATCGAAGATGCGACGCGGATTCGCCGCAGCATCCTGATCGCCTTCGAGCGCGCGGAAGTTATGAAGGATGAAGACCAGCGGCGCCGTCTTCTGACTTTCGTCATTGTCGGTGGGGGTGCGACCGGCGTCGAGATGGCCGGTGCCATCGCGGATGTTGCGCGTCAGACGCTCGCCGCCGATTTCCGTCGCATCGATCCGCGCTCGGCGCGCATCATATTGATCGAGGCAGGACCGCGATTGCTGCCGACGTTCCCGCCCGGCTTGTCAGACTATGCGCTGAAAACGCTGACGCGCATGGGTGTCGAGGTCAGGACGGAAACCCTTGTCACGAAGTGTGAAGTGGACGGGGTCGACCTCAAGGACGGTCGCATCGACGCCGGCACTGTCATCTGGGCGGCAGGTGTGACGGCTTCTCCTGCCATGCGCTGGCTCAATGCTGAGGCCGACCGCGCCGGGCGAGTCAAAGTCAATTCCGATCTTTCGCTGCCAGGACATCCCGAGATTTTCGTCGTCGGCGATACGGCTTCGGTGACCGACAAAAACGGTCATCCCGTTCCCGGCATTGCACCGGCCGCAAAACAAATGGGGACCTATGTCGGCAAATTGATTTCAGCCCGCATCGCGGGTCGCGAGTGGAATAAGCCGTTTAAGTACATGCATCTTGGCGACCTGGCGACGATTGGGCGTCGCGCCGCGGTGGTAAAGTTCGGACCGCTGGAACTGACGGGATTCATCGGCTGGGTGTTCTGGAGTGTTGCGCACATTTATTTTCTAATTGGGCTGCGCAACCGCTTTGTCGTCGCCTTTAACTGGTTCTGGGACTACCTCACCTTCCAGCGCGGTGCGCGTTTGATTACGGATCCGCCCAATGACGGAGGGACTGGACGCGACGCGTGAGTGTGGCAACTTGTCGACCCCAACTCAAACACAGAGGTCGGGAGGAAAACATGAATGGCGGCCAACGAGCACAATCTGCTGCATTCGCCGCGACGCTCCTGCTCGGCTTAACGATGATGTCCTCTGCGGGCGAACTCGATCCGAAGGCCGTCGTCTTCAAGCTGCCCGGTCAGATCAACTGGGGCCCGGTCACCCCGAACGGCAACCAGCAGGCCGTCCTGTTCGGCGATCCGACAAAGCCGGGTCTGTACGGCGTCATGACGAAGTGGCTCGCCGGCAATCATTTCAGCCGACCGCACTTTCACCCGAACGATCGCTTTATCACCGTGCTGTCGGGAACATGGTGGGTGGGCAGCGGACCCGATTTTGATCCGAACACGAGCGTTCCCATGCCGGCGGGATCGTTCGTCACCCATTTTGGAAAGCAAGTGCACTGGGATGGCGCCAAAGATACCGATGCAGTCCTTCTGATAGTCGGGGAAGGCCCGGCCACGACAACGCCTTTTGTGCCGGCAACGCCTATAAACCGCTGAACCAGTTGTAGCCCTTGTCCTCCCAGTAGCCGCCTTTGTCGATGTTGGTGACTTCCATCGCCACCACGTATTTGGGATTCTTGAATCCCAACTTGGTGGGCATCCGAATCTTCATCGGATAGCCATAGGCGCGTGGCAGGGTTCGATTGGCGAACTTGAACGTCATCTGGGTCTGCGGATGCAGCGCCGTCGGCATGTCAATCGTGTTCGTGTAGCCTTCCGCGCATTTGAACCAGACGTATTTGGCGCGCATATCGGCGCCGACACGTTTAAGGAATTCCGACAGCTGCGTGCCTTGCCAGGAGCCGATTGCGCTCCAGCCTTCAACGCAAATGTGGCGGGTTATCTGCGAGACTTCAGGCAACGCGTACAATTCGTCGAGGGTCCACGGTTTCTTGTTCTCGACGAGGCCGGCGACTTCGAGTTTGTAATTTTTGCCGTCTACTTCCGGCGCCTCGTCCTCGTCGTAGTAGGCGTTGAATGGGAAGGGTTTGGTAATGGCACTTTCCGGATAAGTTGGCGCGAGCTTCGTGTGACTGAAGAGTGCCGCCTGAGCGCCATCATTGAATTCGGAAATCTTGCGCAGAACACCTTCGGCGGTCTCGCCATCGATGATGTCGCATCCGGTCAGGAAGGTCAGCGCACCAAGACTTGCCGCACCGCGGAGGAACCCGCGTCGGCTGGCGTCCGGCATTAAATTGGTCGCATCCTTGATCAGAAGCTTCGCATCGACCCCGGGGATGATCCTGCGCTTTCGCATGGCGCGTCCTCCTAGCGGCCCGTGATCATGGCGCGCAGGCTCTTCGGCACGATCAGCGCGAGCGCCACATGCACGACGAGAAAGCCCACGATCGCCGCCATCGCCAGAAAATGCACGTAACGGGCTGTGTCATAACCACCAAACAGCGCCGTCAATTCCTGAAACTGAACCGGCTTCCAGATCGACAGACCTGACAGAACAATCACGACGCCCGCCAGAATGACACCGCTGTAGAGCAGTTTCTGTACGGCGTTGTAGTGCGAGAGGTCGTCATGCGCGAGCTTGAACGTCACCGCGGCCTTCAGGTCAGCGACAACCTCGTTCGGACGAATCGGAAAAAGCTTGCGGCGGAACCGTCCGGTGGCAATGCCGAGCGTGACGTAGACGATGCCGTTGATCACGAGGACCCACATGGCGGCGAAATGCCAGAGCAAGGCGCCAGCAAGCCAGTTGCCCAGGGCGATTTGCCGGGGAAACACAAAATCAAACAACGGTGAGGCGTTGTAGATCTGCCAGCCTGACCCGATCATGACCAGGACGGCGAACGCATTGATCCAATGACAAATACGCACCCAGCCGGGGTGAATTGTTTCGACGGTATCGACTGCGGTGAGCGTCTCGGTGGTCATTGCGACGGTGTCCTTGGGCAGCTCCTACCACATTTACGATACGGCCGAGCCCACGGATGCGCGCGCCCGGCCATTTTTTGCGGCCGTTACTTGCTCATCTCGTCTTTCTGCATCTTGTCCTTCGTCATGCCGTCCTTTTTCGCCGTGTCCTTGGACTTGGTCATTGCATCCTTCTTCATCGAGTCCTTCGACATACTGTCCTTGGACATCGTGTCCCTTTTCATGTCATCGGCGAAAGCTGCCGACGTCAACGGGCTAAAGGTCAGACCAGTGGCAATCAACGCTGACAAGAGCATCCGCTTCTTCATGGGGGCATCCTTCACATGATTGAATTGACGTTACGCCCCTTGCGCTATCACAACGTCTGGACACGTCCTCATCAGTTCCTCGTTGCCGGAAGCTGGCGTTCGGCTCACGGTTTTGTGAGAATAGTGGGCCGGCCGAATTAAAGGAGTGAGCTTGTGAGCGCGCCGTCATCCTCAAGAACGAGCCCCGGCAATTTCTTTGAATGTTTCCGCCTTGGCCAGCAGATCCGTCACGCCACCCCGCGGACGATAACGGTCGGAGACGTCGCGCTTTACAACGGTCTGTTCGGCTCGCGTTTTGCCGTCCAGTCATCCGACCCTTTTGCAAGATCAATCGGCTATCCCCGATCTCCGATCGACGATCTCCTGGTATTTCACGTTGTTTTCGGCAAGACCGTGCCCGATGTCTCACTCAATGCTGTTGCCAATCTTGGCTACGCCGACTGCCGCTTTCTCAAGCCCGTTTACCCGGGCACCACACTGAACGCAGTGTCCGAAGTCATCGGGCTTCGCGAAAATTCGAACAAGAAGACCGGCATCGTCTATGTGCGCTCACGCGGCTTCGACGAGACCGGTGACACCGTTCTCGACTATGTGCGGTGGGTGATGGTGCAAAAGCGCGACCCGGCAGCGCCCGCACCACGAGAGAAAGTTCCTGAGCTTCCCAAGAGCGTCGAACCCGAACAACTGGGCAAGGGTTGTCCTGAAATTGCGGTGGCCGCCTACGACAATATATTGGCCGGAGGTTTACGTCGCTTTTCCGACTACAAGGCCGGAGAAAGAATCGACCACGTTGACGGCATCACTGTCGAA
Source organism: Pseudolabrys sp. (assembly GCA_035638295.1). Taxonomy (GTDB): domain Bacteria; phylum Pseudomonadota; class Alphaproteobacteria; order Rhizobiales; family Xanthobacteraceae; genus Pseudolabrys. The sequence goes on along the minus strand of DASRAF010000071.1, from coordinate 12,612 downwards.
GAAGCCGAGCACCAGATTGCCACGCGGCTTTATCAAAACACAGCGCGCATCCATTTCAATAAGTTTATCGAAAGCAAAGGCCGTTTCGGACGGAGACTGATTTATGGTGGGCACGCCATTTCACTTGCGCGTGCGCTGTCGTTCAACGGACTGGGTAATGCGTTTCATGTCGCAGCTATCAACGGCGGACGCCACGTCGCGCCATTGTTTGCCGGCGACACAGTGTTTGCGTGGTCGGAAGTGATCGCAAGCGCGAATCTGCCGAGCCGGAAGGATGTTGGCGCGCTGCGCATCAGGACGATTGCCACGAAAGATCGTCCTTGCGCCGACTTCCCGCTCAAGAGCGAGGACGACTACGATCCGGCTATCATCCTTGATCTCGACTATTGGGTGCTGATGCCGCGGTGACGGTTGTCTACGCGCTTGCCCGCAAATGATCGACCAGCTGCCGCGCGTATGGTGGCAGTGAGTTCATATCGCGCACGCAGATCGTCAGCTCGCGCAACGCCCAGGGATCCACAAGGCGGACCGCGCTGATTGCCATGGTGCGCTCGGTACGATGGACCGTGGTCTCGGGGACGATGCCGACGCCGACATTGCATTCGACCAGGCGACAGATGGCGTCGAAGCTGCGCAGCTGCACACGCAGCCGAAGCGGACGACCGATGCGATTGGCTTTGTCAGCAAGAAAGCGCTGAATCGCACTGGCGCGGTCAAGTCCTACCATGTCGTAGTCGAGCACTTCGGAGAAGGCGATGCGGGCCCGGCTTGCAAGCGCATGGTTCTTCGCCACAACGAGAACAAAGCGGTCGCTGCGGAATGGAAAGGTGTTCAGTCCGCCGTAGTCGACCGTGCCCGCAACAATGCCGATGTCGGCGTTTCCCTCCGCTATCAGGCCGACGATCTCGTCGCTCAGTCGCTCCTCGAGATCCACGCTGATATCCGGATAGGCCATCAGGAATGAGCTCAGCGTCTCGGGCAGGAATTCGGTGAGGGCGTTGGTGTTGGAGAGCACCCGCACCTGGCCGGCGAGACCTCGGGCAAATGGGGTGAGATCTTCCTGCAAGCGCTCGGTCTGTGCCAAAATTCCTCGGGCATGCTGTAGCAGGGTACGGCCCGCCGGAGTGGGCGTGACCCCTGCCCGACCCCGGATCAGCAGCTCCGTCCCGAACGCCAGCTCCATCTTGCGGATCCGCGTCGAGGCCGCCGCCAGAGCAAGGTTCGAACGTTCCGCGCCATGGGTTATGCTCCCGGCCTCCACGATGTGCCGGAAGAGATTGAGATCCGTGAAATCGAACCGCATGAGGGCTTACCTTCTTATTCTACGAAGGCAGGCTACGCAAAAGGCATATTGCAACGCCGGATTTCCGGGTTCAAGCTTCGCAAATCATGAAGTAATGGGTTTGGGCCCTGGGTCAAGTGCTGACCCATCTCCCGCGGTCCTCAGACCCGGCGATGCCAATCCCCCTCCGCTCGCGTAGGGATGATGATTGGAGGCTAACAATGGCCGAGCTCGAGACGGGTATGACGACCGGAGCAACGCGGCCGCGGCCAATTTCTCCGCATCTGCAAATCTACCGACCGATGCTGACGATGATGATGTCGATAGTCCATCGCGTCACCGGCGCCGCGCTCTATTTCGGAATGCTGCTCCTCGCCTGGTGGCTTGTCGCGGCAGCTACCGGTCCAAATGCCTATGCCAATGTCGAGTGGTTCATGGGCAGCCTGATCGGGCAACTGATCCTGTTCGGCTACACGTGGGCATTGCTCCATCACATGCTCGGCGGCATCCGCCATCTGATCTGGGACACGATCCATGGTCTTGAACCGGCCGAACGCGAGATGCTCACGCTCGCGACGCTGATCGGGTCGATCGCACTCACACTCATTCTCTGGGTCGTCGGGTATCTCGTCATGGGAGGTCCGCGATGAGCGAGATCCAACCCATGCGCACCGCTTTGCGCCAGGTTCGCGGACTGGGTGCGGCGCGATCCGGCACCGGCCACTTTTGGCATCAGCGCGTGACGTCGGTCGGCGGTGTGCCGCTGACGATCGCACTTCTGATGATCATCACTGCACTGCTTGGGCGCAGCCACGCGGCGGTCGTCCAGATTCTGGGCTCGCCGATGGTCGCGATCATCATGCTGCTGTTCATCATCAACACGGCCTACCATATGTGGATAGGCATGCAGGAAATCATTCTCGACTATGTGCACGAAGCGAGATGGAAGTTTCTTGCTCTGATGGCGAACACGTTTTTCGTCATCGCAGTCAGCTTGGCGTCGGTCTACGCCATTCTAAAGCTCTCGTTCGGGGTCTGATCCATGGCGACCAACGTAAAGTCGAGCGGCGCGCCTGCGATCAACGGTCGCGCCTATCCTATTGAAGACCACAGCTACGACGTCGTTGTTGTCGGTGCTGGAGGCTCGGGCTTGCGCGCCGTCGTGGGATGCAGCGAAGCGGGTCTTCGCACCGCTTGCATCACCAAAGTGTTTCCGACGCGCTCACACACAGTTGCCGCCCAGGGCGGCATCGCGGCAGCGCTCGGCAATATGGGCGAAGATGACTGGCGTTGGCATATGTACGACACCGTCAAGGGCGCCGACTGGCTCGGCGACCAGGACGCGATCGAGTATCTCTGCCGCAACGCGCCGGCGGCCGTGTATGAACTGGAGCACTGGGGCCTGCCGTTCTCGCGCCGCGAAGAGGATGGCAAGATTTATCAGCGTCCGTTCGGCGGCATGACCACGCATTACGGGAAGGGCACGGCGCAGCGGACCTGTGCGGCTGCCGACCGCACTGGACACGCCATGCTGCACACGATGTATGGGCAGGCGCTGCGCCACGCGGCTGAGTTCTACGTCGAATATTTTGCGATCGACTTGATCATGGATAGCGACGGTCGTTGTCGCGGCGTGGTTGCGCTCAACATGGACGATGGGTCGATCCATCGTTTTTCCGCCAACATGACGATCCTTGCGACCGGAGGCTATGGCCGCACATATTTCTCGTGCACGTCGGCGCACATCTGCACGGGCGACGGCAATGCCATGGTCTTGCGCGCCGGATTGCCGCTGCAGGATATGGAGTTTGTGCAATTTCATCCGACCGGGATCTATCCGGCTGGCTGCCTGATTACCGAAGGCTCACGCGGTGAAGGCGGATATCTCGTGAATTCCGAAGGCGAGCGCTTCATGGAACGCTACGCACCTTCGGCGAAGGACCTCGCCTCGCGTGACGTGGTCTCACGCGCAATGACCGTCGAAATTCGCGAAGGTCGCGGCGTCGGCAAGGACAAGGATCACCTGTTCCTGCACCTCGATCATCTCGACCCCGCCGTGCTGCATGAGCGATTGCCTGGCATCAGCGAAACTGCACGCATATTTGCCAATGTCGATGTGACGCGGGAACCGATACCGGTGCTTCCGACCGTGCACTACAACATGGGTGGCATCGCCACGAACTACCACGGTGAGGCGCTGACCAAGAAAAACGGCAGCGACGACACGATCATCCCGGGATTGATGGCGCTTGGCGAAGCCGCCTGCGTTTCCGTGCACGGCGCCAACAGACTGGGCTCGAATTCGCTGATCGACCTTGTCGTTTTCGGCCGGGCGGCGGCATTGCGTTGCGCCGACGTGCTGACCGCCGGCGATTCGCAGCCGGATTTGCCGAAGGGTTCGGCGGAAATGTCGCTGTCGCGTCTCGATAAATTCCGCAACGCATCTGGCGGCACACCGACTGCAAAGCTGAGGTTAAACATGCAGAAGGTGATGCAGGAAGATTGCGCGGTCTTCCGCAGCGGCGAGGTTCTCGATCAGGGCCACAAGCGCATTCATGACATCTATCAAGGAATGGCCGACGTTCACGTGACCGACCGATCGTTGATCTGGAATTCGGATCTGATCGAAACGCTCGAACTCGACAATCTCATCGCGCAAGCCGTCGTGACCATGGATTCGGCCAGAAACCGGACCGAGAGCCGTGGCGCGCATGCACGCGAAGACTATCCGGAGCGTGATGACAAGAACTGGATGAAGCACACGTTGGCGTGGATGGATGAGAACGGCAAAGTGAGGCTCGACCACCGCCCTGTTCACACTTACACGCTCACCAACGATGTCGCCTACATCGAGCCGAAAGCGCGCGTCTACTGACGGAAACCTGCCATGGTCGAATTCACCTTACCGAAGAACTCGAAAATAACCGAAGGCAGGAAATGGCCGCGCACGTCGCACGCAACGCACGTGAGCGAATTCCGGATATACCGTTGGAATCCGGATGACGGGCAGAACCCGAGCGTCGACACCTATTATGTCGATCGCGACGATTGCGGGCCGATGGTTCTCGATGCGCTGATCTGGATTAAGAACACCATCGACCCGACACTGACATTCCGTCGCTCGTGCCGCGAGGGCGTGTGTGGGTCATGTGCCATGAATATTGATGGCACCAACACGCTTGCGTGCACCAAGGCGATCGACGACGCGCGTGCCCCGCTAAGAATCTATCCGTTGCCGCACCAGCCCGTGGTTAAGGATCTCGTGCCGGATCTGAAGAACTTCTACGCCCAATATGCGTCCATCGAACCGTGGCTGCAGACGACGACGCCAACGCCGGAGAAAGAGTGGCGGCAAAGTCACCAGGATCGCAGCAAGCTCGACGGCATGTACGAATGCATCCTTTGCGCATGCTGTTCTACCTCCTGCCCGAGCTATTGGTGGAATTCGGATCGCTACCTGGGACCTGCGGCGCTGCTACAGGCCAATCGATGGGTGCAGGACAGCCGCGATGAAGCGACGGGGCCACGACTCGACAATCTCGAAGACCCGTTCCGACTTTACCGCTGCCACACCATCATGAATTGCTCGAAGGCGTGTCCGAAGGGGCTAAATCCGGCAAAGGAAATTGCAAAACTTAAAAAAGCGCTGGTTGACCGACAGCTCTAGTCAGCCGAATGGCTGATGCTACAGTTGTTGCTGTTCTCTCATTGCAACGCTAGCTTGAATCGATAAATGAGCTGATGCACCTTGGCTCCCTGTGCGGAGTATGTGTGTGCGTTGGTGTTCGGCGTTTCTGCTCGCAAGCAGTCTACTTTGCGCATCTTGCGAACGCTGGCGCATCAGCATTCAGCGTGAGAGAACACCGACGATATTCGGGTCGGGCGAACGCACCCGATAACGCCCGTGCGTTTCGTGCAGATGCAGAAAGTTATCGCCAAGATTGCCGACAAACAGCGCCGTAACGCGTCATTGATCCCTGAGTCAATACGGTTCAGGCCGAGGAAACCCCACTGATGATTCTCAGTAACGATCAGGCTAGCGCCTAGTCGCATTTCTTGGCCTGGCACAGTTTCTCGAGCTCGGGAAACGGCTTGTACGCTGCATTTCCGCACTGTTCCTTCGTTGCTTCAACCAACTGATTGAGGTGACCGCTATAAAAAACGGCAACGCGGTCCGTGATGCCGGTGTAGTGCTTGTTGAGGTTCCGGGTATCGGCCCGCACGCAAACTATATAACGCTCTTCCTTTCCCGCCACTCTGACGAATGGATCGGTGATGTAGGCACTGCGTATGTTGGTCGGATCATCAAGCGTGTTGGTCATTGTGAGCAGAATTTCGTTCTTGTAGTCGGCCGGAAAGACATTTGGATTTTCTTCCGCCTGCTTCCTATCGATCGAACAAGCGACGAGAGACGCCGCTAGTGCCGACAGCAGACACAATCTCGCTGCGCACCGCACCCTCGGCCATTCCTGCAACACGACGATTCAATCGAGCTTCAGCTTGCGCCGTCGCTGTCCGAGCGTGCGCAAGCGCAAAGCGTTGAGTTTGATAAAGCCCTCGGCGTCGCGGTGGTCATAGGCCACCGCTCCCTCCTCGAAAGTTACCAAGTCTTGATCGTAGAGAGAATATTTGCTTTCGCGCCCGACAACGGTGGCATTGCCCTTGTAGAGCTTGAGCGTCACCCGGCCGGTGACAAATTCCTGGCTCTTGTCGATCGCCGCCTGCAGCATTTCCCGCTCGGGCGTAAACCAGAAGCCGTAATAAACAAGTTCCGCATATTTCGGCATCAGTTCGTCTTTGAGATGTGCGGCGCCGCGATCGAGCGTGATCGATTCGATCCCCCGGTGGGCGGCGAGCAATATCGTGCCGCCTGGAGTCTCGTACATGCCGCGTGACTTCATGCCGACGAAGCGATTTTCGACAAGATCGAGCCGCCCGATGCCGTTGGCACGGCCGAGCTCATTGAGCTGCCTGAGCAACGCAGCCGGTGACGTCTTCTCTCCGTCAACGGCAACCGCATCACCGCGCTCGAAATCAACCGTGATGTAGGTCGGCTTGTCCGGCGCCTTCTCGGGATCGACCGTGCGGGAGAAAACGTAATCCGGAACGTCCTGCGCGGGATCTTCCAGAACCTTCCCTTCCGAGGACGTATGCAGGAGATTGGCGTCAACGGAGAATGGCGCCTCGCCTCGTTTGTCCTTGGCGATCGGAATTTGATGCTTCTCGGCGAACTCTATGAGCTTGGTGCGCGAGGTCAGGTCCCACTCCCGCCACGGCGCGATCACCGTTACATGGGGCTTGAGCGCATAGTAGGTCAGTTCAAAGCGAACCTGATCGTTGCCTTTGCCGGTCGCGCCATGCGCAACAGCATCGGCACCGACTTTCTCCGCTATTTCGATCTGTTTCTTCGCGATCAGCGGTCGCGCGATCGACGTGCCAAGCAGATATTGGCCTTCGTAAAGCGCGTTTGCCCGAAACATCGGGAATACGTAGTCGCGCACGAATTCTTCGCGCAGGTCCTCAACGAAGATGTTTTCCTTTTTGATGCCGAGGAGCGACGCCTTTTGCCGGGCCGGCTCGAGCTCCTCACCCTGACCGAGATCGGCTGTAAAGGTGACGACCTCGCAGCCATAGACGGTCTGCAGCCACTTCAAAATAATCGAGGTATCGAGCCCGCCGGAATAGGCGAGAACGACTTTCTTTACAGTCTTTTTGGGCTTGCTGTCGGCCATCAGAAAACGTCCGCGTTGAAAACGCGGCGGACTATAGGGCGAAAGGTATACGGCGCAAAGTACGTCCTTGTTCGGATTCTTTGACCGGTTAACCGCTTCATTTCGGCTTCTGGCCGAACAAAGCAGCAATGGAATCATAGATCGGCAAAGTCGTGCGCTCGAGCGCGCGCTCCACACCATCATCTGCCAGCCGCGTGCGCGGCCAGCGGTAGATGAACGCGTAGACGACCCATATGATTAGAAACGTGAATACCCCGGCAAATATGACGTCGGACGGGAAATGCGCTCCGGCCATCACGCGCAGTACTGCCATGCCAATCCCGAGTGCGAGTGCCGCTCCATACGCGATCGCGCGCCAATGTGGCGGGGTCAATGCCGCCGGCGCCAGAGTCCAGAACGCGCCGGTGACATCGCCGGAGACAAATGAACAGTTTGACCGACAATCGCCACGCGGATCCCACCAGGGTACGAAACGTTCGGTGCCGCCGAACTGCGTTACGTCAATCGGACGTGACCGGCCCCAATGATCCTTCAGCAGCACGTTGGCCATCAAGCCCGGCGCCAGAATCATGGTTGCAATCAGGAAAACGACCGCACGGCCCGACATCAGTAGCTTGCGTCGCGGAAAGACCAGCTTGATCACGAGTGCGGCCACGGCCGGCGCCACGAGAACGGTTCCGATCCAGAGGCCGACGTTGCGCGCTTTCATCAGTGGTGGGTACAAACGCAAGGCGAATTTGTTGTGGGCGGGATCCTCGAAACCGTAGAAATAGCCGGTGACGCGCAGGTCGAGTTCGGGATAAAGGCCGAAGGCCAGTCCGGCGACGACAGCAATGGCAAGCGCGATCAGCAGTCCGGTGCGGTTCATGCGGGGTTCGTCTACCCGACGCACCGCCAAATGAAAAGCCGACGAACTTCTGTCCCGGATTATGCGGCGCTTGGCGTACGCGGTTCGCGCCAGCGGCCTGCATTGCGCCCAGCAATCAGCCAATAGACCAGACCGCCTATGATCCCGGCGGCGGCCGCGAGTTGCAGCGCGTTGGCCACAGGCGCGACATCAGTGGTATTTTCCAGTCGCACGGAAATATCAGTGCCGTAGTACGAGGCCAGCGCGACCACGGCGCCGCCGACTCCGTAGTAGAGGAAATTTCGCAAACGAGCAGCCTCGCCAATGACAATAGCCAATATGGCCGGCAGGAAGGCGACCGTAGCAACGAAGCTTGTGGCGAAGAAAGAAACGACAAAGAAGCTCAGACGTTCGATAGGATCGGCATCGGCGCCTGCCCAGTCGGGCGCGACGATTCCGAAGGCGAGAGTAATGCCAGCTGCCACGATGGCCAGCAGCAGCGCGAAAATGATGACGATGATCCGGCCAAACATAATATTTTTCCTTGAAATGAAACCAGCGCGGTTACTCAACCATAGCCATGGCACGCAGTGCCATTCGTTCCCGCACGGACAATTTTTCGGTTGCGCTCTTGAGCTGGCCACAGGCGGCCAAGATGTCGCGACCGCGCGGCGTACGAACCGGCGAAGCATAACCGGCATCGAATACGACCTGCGAGAACTTCTCAATCTGTTCCCACTCCGAGCACTCGTATCGCGTGCCCGGCCAGGGGTTGAACGGGATCAGATTGATCTTGGCGGGGATGCCTTTCAGCAACCGAACCAGTGCCTTCGCGTCGTCAATGGAATCGTTCACGTCCTTGAGCATGACATACTCGAAGGTAATCCGCTTGGCGTTGGAAACACCCGGATAGTTACGGCAGGCCTCCAGCAGTTCGGCGATTGGGTATTTGCGATTGAGCGGCACGAGATCGTTGCGAAGTTCGTCACGCACGGCGTGCAACGACACCGCCAGCATGCAGCCAATTTCGGCGCCCGTGCGGACAATATTCGGAACAACTCCCGAGGTGGATAAGGTGATACGGCGCTTGGAAATGGCGATGCCCTCGCCGTCTGCCACGATGAGAAGCGCGTCACGCACTGCGTCGAAGTTGTAGAGGGGCTCGCCCATGCCCATCATCACGATATTGGTAATGCAACGATCACCACTTGGCACAACACCGTCGGTCGGCCGCGTTCCGCCCGGCCAATCGCCAAGGCGATCGCGCGCGGTCATGATCTGGCCGACGATTTCGCCTGCCGTCAGGTTCCTCACCAGACGCTGTGTGCCCGTGTGGCAGAAGCTGCAATTGAGCGTGCACCCAACCTGACTGGACACACACAGAGTGCCGCGCTCAGTGTCAGGAATGTATACGCACTCGACTTCGTGCGGCCGCTCTCCTTGCACTTCGCCAGGCAGCCGCAGAAGCCATTTGCGTGTGCCGTCAACCGAGACCTGCTCGGCAACAACTTCGGGTCTTGCCAGCGTGAACCGCTCTGCGAGAGCACCGCGCAGTTCCTTGGACACGCTGGTCATTTCCTCGAACGACGTGAGCCCGCGGAAATATATCCAGTGCCAAAGCTGCTGAACGCGCATCTTGCGCTGTGCATTCGGCGCCCCCACCAAGCCGAGAGCGTCGGATAGCTGCGCCCTCGTAAAGCCGATCAACGACGGCTTTTCCGGCGCAACGTAGCGCTCGAGCGGCGCTTTCTCGATGACGTCGATATCTTGCAAGGACAAGGTCACACCCGGCAGATCGAAAGATACAGTCTATCTAATCGAGGCCATCGGGTCTTGCCACAATGTCATCCCCGCCGGCGACGAGCCTCAGGATTCACCGACACTCATCGGCAACCTTATCGAGGGCCTGGGCGATGCCCTTGAGCGAATAGGTGTCCGTCGTTCTGGTGCCACGTGCAGACTCGCTCTTGACGACAAGGTCGGAGCCCCGGCGCATGATTTCAATCATCTGCCCTTCTTCGGCCGCGTTCTTCACCCACGCCCCATCATTCTGAGTGTACATCGCGTAAGTCGAAGAGCCGATAGCGGCGGTGGCGTCGTGACCAGGTTTCTGCGGATAGCCGACGATCACCGACACCTCGTTCTTCACTTTTTCCGAAGGCCGCGTTGAGACGAAGGCATACGCCGCGTCACGCGTGCGCCCCGAAGGCTCGCTTGTGACCGACGTCGGCTTGGAAAGCGCGAAACAGATTTTCTTGCCCCCGGGCGTCGCGCGGTACGCGCCCCACTCTCCAAACTGGCCGAGCAATACGGCCTGATCGGTGGGACTGGGAGGTTTCTTCTGCTGCGCGGCGGCAGGCGGAGTGGTTTTCTGCTGCGCAGGTGCGCCGTTCTTCTTCTGTGTAGCTGCGGGTGGAGCGCTGCTCTTCTGTTGCTGCTGCGCTTCCGCAGAGCCAGTGAATGCGCCCACGGCCAACAGGCCAGCGCAAATTCGGATTAAAGCAGCGGTGTTCATCGGGTCCTACCGGTGATGCGTCGGGAATCGGGTGGATATTAGCGCATTAGGAGCGAATATCGGCAATGTGAAGGCGATACCCACTGATGAAAGGTCCCGGTACATTGCCGGGAGCGCGGCAAAAAGCCCCGCTGCACGAACGATGGACCGCCATGAAAGCCCTGCTCTGCACCCGCTATGGAAAGCCCGATGACCTTGAACTCGCGGATATAGCGGAGCCTCAGGCCGGTCCCGGCGAGGCAGTCGTAAAAATCCATGCTGCGGCGCTGAACTTTTTCGACACGCTGATCATCGCTGGCAAATACCAGTTCAAGCCGGAACCGCCTTTTTCGCCGGCCGCCGAGTTCGCCGGAACAATCGAGAGCCTTGGTGCCGGCGTCACGTCGTTCAGGGCCGGCGATCGGGTGCTCGGCTACATGATCTATGGTGCGGCGCGTGAGCGTGTCGCGCTGAGTACCGACAAACTTGTCAAAATTCCGGACACGCTCGATTTCGATCGCGCTGCCGGTATCTGCATCACTTACGGCACCACGTTTCACGCCCTCAAGGATCGGGCAGCACTCCGAAAGGGTGAATCGCTGGCAGTGCTCGGGGCAGCCGGCGGTGTTGGGCTTGCTGCCGTCGAGATCGGCAAGGTCATGGGTGCTCGCGTGATCGCTTGCGCCTCGTCGGACGACAAGCTTGCTTTCGCCCGCAAGCACGGTGCAGATGTTGGCATCAACTACAGCAGTGACGACCTCAAGGACGCGTTGCGCCGTGTCACTGACGGTAAAGGCGTCGACGTCATCTATGATCCTGTCGGCGGACCTTACACAGAACCAGCACTTCGATCGATCGGCTGGGAAGGACGTTTTCTGGTCGTCGGCTTTGCCGCCGGCGAAATTGCCAAGCTTCCTCTCAACTTGGTGTTGCTGAAAGGCTGCGATGTACTCGGGGTGTTCTGGGGCTCGTTTATCGAGCGCAACCCCGCAGGTCACCGCGCCGACACCGAACAGTTGCTGGCTTGGTGCATGGAGGGAAAATTATCGTCGCACGTGCATGCAGTTTATCCGCTCGCCGAGGCGAAGGATGCGCTCAAGGCAATCGCCACGCGACAGGTAATGGGCAAGGTTATCTTGAGGCTTTAGACGAGCTTCGAAGTCGAACTCACGACCTTGAGAATTCGTCGAGTTTGTCCTTGGCTGCCACCCGATGTTCCGGGCGAATGTGGGCCGCCATCAGGTTGAGGGCCGCCGCCAGCATTGCAGCATCGTCCGTGAACCCCAGCAACGGCACAACGTCAGGAATGGCATCGATCGGCATGACAAAATACGCGAGCGCGCCGACCAGTGTAGCTTTCACCGACAACGGCGTGGCGCGGTCGAACGCACAGTAATAGGCGGTCAGTAAGTCCTCGGCGAAAGGAATCGAGGCGGCGACGCGACGCACCTTGCGCCAAAACTGGTCGCGAAGGGCGCCTTCCTCTTTATCTGGCTCGACGGCCGACTGTGCAAACATCATGCGCGCAGATGTGGTTAGGGATCAGGGCGTCCGCAAGGATACGCCCGGGTTCCTTTTTTCGACAGGGCCTACCCGGCCGCCAGCTTTTCCATCGCCTCGGCGAGCTTCACATCCAGTTCGGTCAGGCCCCCTGCATCATGGGTCGAGAGGGTCACTTCGACCGTCTTGTAGACATTGAACCATTCCGGGTGGTGGTCCATTTTTTCCGCGATCAGCGCCGCCCGTGCCATGAATCCGAAGGCCTGGTTGAAGTCCTTGAAGACAAATTTCCTTGTGATGGCATCCCGGCCGGTCACTTCGGACCAGCCGCCGAGCCGCGCCAGCGCGGATTTTCGGGCTTCACCGGTAAGCTTTTGTGCCATGGTTTGAGCCTCACTGCAGCGAACGCACGACCCTCGCAAAGGGTCCGTCCCGATACTACCTGTTTCGGGTCGATCCCGGCCATACGAGGCATCCATGTCCTGGTCATTGAATATCGGCAAGGTGGCGGGAACCGTCGTTCGCGTACACCTAACCTTCCTGCTGTTTCTCGCGTGGATCTTCGCCGCGAGCTACGCGTCCGGGGGAGCCGCAACCGCCTGGGACAGCCTCGTCTTCATGGTTCTTCTTTTTCTATGCGTGCTGCTGCACGAGTTCGGCCACATTTTCACGGCGCGCGCTTTCAACGTGCCAACGCCTTACGTGACCTTGCTGCCGATCGGCGGCGTGGCGCAACTTGAGCGCATTCCCGAGGAAC
>DASRAF010000070.1:0-2486 GCA_035638295.1 Pseudolabrys sp. | reverse complement strand
TGCGTTGGGTGTAGCCATGATCGTCCTCGTAACGGAACTAGAGTGCCTCGGCGCCAGAGATGATCTCGATCAGCTCCTTCGTGATCATCGCCTGGCGGGTGCGGTTATAAGTCAGCGTCTGCTTGCGGATCATTTCCCCGGCATTGCGCGTCGCGTTGTCCATCGCGCTCATGCGCGCGCCCTGCTCGGACGCAGCGTTTTCCAGAAGCGCACGAAATACCTGGACCGACAAATTGCGTGGCAACAACTCGTCAAGTATCTCTTCTTCCTCCGGCTCGTATTCGTAAGACTCGGAAACCACTTCGCCTTGTTCAAATATCGGCGGGATGATTTGCTGCGCGGTGGGAATTTGCGCAATCACGGACTTGAAACGTGAGAAGAATAGGGTGGCGACGTCAAACGCGCCCTGATCCAACAGAGCGAGAATCTTCTTCGCAATCATGTCGGCCTGCTCGAAGCCGATGGTGCGCAGCCCGCGCAGTTCGATAGTCTCGATGATCTGTTTTGTGAACAATCGGCGCAGCTGCTCATACCCTTTGCGGCCGACACAGAGAATTTTCACATCCTTGCCGTCGGCAATCAGCGCGTTCGCTTTGTCGCGGGCCAGTCGCACGATCGATGAATTGAAAGGACCGCAAAGCCCCCGCTCGCCCGTACAGACCACCAACAGATGCACTTTGTCGCTGCCGGTACCGGCCAGGAGCCGCGGCGCCAAATCGCTACCGGCAACAACTGCGGCGATCGAGCCCAATATGTTGACCAACCTTTCCGCATAAGGACGGGCGGCTTCCGCCGCCGCCTGTGCGCGGCGCAGCTTCGAAGCCGCAACCATCTGCATGGCCTTGGTGATCTTCTGCGTCGCCTTGGTGGCAGCGATGCGAACGCGCATGTCCTTAAGGCTGGCCATGTCGAACTAGTCCTGATCGGCCCCTGGTCATTGCGTCAATCTTCAGGCGAAAGTCCTAGCGTAGCCGTCGACAATACCCTTGAGCTTGTCAGCGTCGGCGCCCGAAAGGTCGCCGCTCTTGCGGATACTGTCGAGCACATCCGCATGCTTGGTTCGCAGTAGTGTCAAAAGTCCGCCTTCGAAGGCACGCACGCGCCCGACTTCGAGCGGATCGAGATACCCATTGACGCCGGCATAGATCACACAGACCTGCTCTTCCATTTTCATTGGCGAGAACTGGGGCTGCTTGAGAAGTTCGGTCAACCGTGCGCCGCGGTTGAGCAGGCGTTGGGTCGTGACGTCGAGGTCCGAGCCAAACTGGGCGAAGGCAGCCATTTCGCGGTATTGCGCGAGTTCGCCCTTGATGCGGCCAGCAACTTTCTTCATCGCTTTGCTCTGCGCGGCGGAGCCGACGCGCGACACTGAGAGCCCGACGTTCACCGCGGGACGGATGCCTTGATAGAACAGGTCGGTTTCCAGAAAGATCTGCCCGTCGGTGATTGAAATCACATTGGTCGGTATGTACGCCGACACGTCATTAGCCTGTGTTTCGATCACGGGAAGAGCAGTGAGGGAACCAGCCTTGTACTCGTCATTCATCTTGGCGGCGCGCTCCAGCAGGCGCGAGTGTAGGTAAAAAACATCGCCCGGATAGGCTTCGCGTCCGGGTGGCCTACGAAGCAGCAGCGACATCTGCCGATAGGCAACCGCCTGTTTTGAGAGATCGTCATAGATGATGACGGCATGCATGCCGTTGTCGCGGAAATACTCGCCCATGGTGCAGCCGCTGAACGGTGCCAGGTACTGCATTGGCGCCGGATCGGAGGCGGTTGCCGCAACGATAATGGAATAGTCGAGCGCGCCTTGTTCCTCGAGAACCTTGACGAACTGGGCGACCGTGGAACGTTTTTGACCGACCGCGACATAGACGCAGTAGAGTTTGATCTTCTCGTCGGGCTGCGCATTGAGAGGCCTTTGATTGAGGATCGTGTCGAGCGCAATCGCGGTCTTCCCGGTCTGACGGTCGCCGATGATCAGCTCGCGCTGGCCGCGGCCGATCGGGATTAGCGAGTCGATCGCCTTCAGGCCGGTAGCCATGGGCTCGTGCACGGATTTGCGCGGAATGATGCCGGGCGCTTTTACGTCCACCCGAGCGCGCTTCTCAGCCTTGATCGGACCCTTGCCGTCGATGGGATTGCCAAGCGCATCGACGACGCGGCCGAGCAGCTCCTTGCCGATCGGCACGTCAACGATTGCGCTGGTGCGCTTGACTGTCTGGCCTTCTTTGATCTCCCAGTCATCGCCGAAAATGACCACACCGACGTTATCAATTTCAAGGTTAAGCGCCATTCCCCGCACGCCATTCTCGAATTCGACCATCTCGCCTGATTCTACATTGTCGAGGCCGTAAATACGGGCGATACCATCGCCGACTGAGAGCACCTGGCCGACTTCGGTGACTTCCGCCTCCTGGCCAAAATTCTTGATCTGCTCTTTGAGGATGGCGGAAATTTCTGCGGCGCGGATATCCATCAGCGGG
>DASRAF010000069.1:0-16540 GCA_035638295.1 Pseudolabrys sp. | reverse complement strand
CGCCCTGCTCGGTGACGCGCCGGCCGGCCAGACGAATGAGCCGTTGGCGCACATCGTCGGGCAACGATGGCGACTGCCTGACGTCGAAGCGCAGACGAACGGCCGTCGACACCTTGTTGACGTTCTGCCCGCCCGGACCGGAGGCGCGCACGAATGATTCCGAGAGCTCGGATTCGTCGATGGAGATGGTGTCTGTGATACGGATCATCCCGACGTCACGACATCAAATACTTTTTTGCAAGCACCTTGCCTTCTTCCACCGCCGGCTGGTCAAACGGGTCGACTCCCAGAAGATGCGCGGCGATGATTGTCTCCAGCATGAAATGCATCATCAATTCGCCGAGGGCCGCCGCCCGGAACGGCGAACCCCGCAAGCTGCGCCAAGGTTTGGCCGCCAAGGCTGGACCTGCCAGTGCCCAGAATAACGATGTCAGTCGCGCGGTCCGCCGACTGACGCGCGGTATTTCGGATCACCTCGAGGTCCGCGTGGGTTTCCGGCAAGCGCAGCAGCGGCAAAGTGCGGTCGGCATGCACGGCCCGAATCCAGACCAGGGCACTCTCCGCCCGCGTCAAAGCGGTCTTCAGGGCGTCGGCGCCAATGCCGTGCGACCCGACCTTCTCTTCGCGGGCGCTCTCGATCGATTGGACGATGTTCATGCCGGTATTAGCCTAGAGTCGCGCAAAAGGCGCAACGGGCGGAAACCAACACGAACGCTATTCCGTAGTCCCGCTCGACGTAAGGCCCTTTGGCTTGCCCGCAACCGTCACCAACAATCCCCCGCCATACAGGCGCTTGGCGACCCGCTTGGCATCCTCGATTGTCACTGCATCGATCAACGCGCTGCGTCGTTGAATATAATCGATGCCGAGATCGTCGATCTGGATCTGGGTCAGCTGCGCCGCGATCTTGCCTGACGTATCGAGGGACAGGGCGTAGGACCCCTTAAGAAACGATTTGGCGGCGGCGAGCTCTTCGGGCGTCGGGCCTTCCTCGGCCATCCGTTTGACTTCCTGTTCGATCACCGCCAACGCATCGGCCGTGCGGTCGGATCGCGTTGCCGTCCCGCCAAGCATGACCGCAGCCCGTCGGAACCAGACCAGACTGTCGGAAACGCCGTAGGCAAGTCCGCGCTTTTCGCGCACCTCCCTGTAAAGGCGTGACGAAAAACTGCCGCCACCCAGAATGTGATTGACGATGTAAGCCGCCATGAATTCCGGGTCCTGTCGGGCAATTCCCTGTCCGCCGAAGGTGACGACAGCTTGCGGAACATCGACATTTATCACGATGCGCTTGCCGAGACCGGTCGGCGTCGCGTTCGCTATCGGCTTGAGATCGTTCTTTGCGGGCAATGCGCCGAAGGCGCGGTCGATCAGCATGCCTGCTGTCTTGGCATCGACGTCGCCGACGATGGAGATCTTCAATTCGTTGCGCGCGAACACGCGGCGCACATACTCGCGCAAATCAGCTGCAGTGATGCGCGGTACGGATTCGAGAGTGCCTTTGCTTTCGCGACCGTAGGGGTGATCCGGGAAAGCGGTCTGCCACCAACGTCGGCTGGCGAGGTCATTAGGATTGGTGGTATCGCGTTGGAGCGTGGCCATGGTTTGGCCACGGATACGGTCGATTGCATCCGCATCAAAGCGCGGGCTCGTAAGCGACAGGCGCAACAGGTCGAAGGCTTCGTTCCTGTGCTCGTTCAGTGTCCGCAAAGAGCCGTGGATGTAGTCGCGGCCGACCTGGAAGCTGAGTTCGATAGCACGATTTTCCAGCCGCTCATGAAAGGTCTTGCCGTCAAGGTCACCGGCGCCTTCATCAAGCAGATCAGCGGCAAGATTGGCGGTGCCGGCCTTGTCGGCATCGTCCTGAGTGGCGCCGCCATGGAAAGCGTAATTGAGCGTAACCAGCGGCAGAGACTTTTCGCGCACCAACCAGGCCTCGATACCGGCAGGGCTGACGATCTTTTCGATCGTCATCGCCGAAGCGGCATTCGTGCACGCAATCGCGGCAACGGCAGCAAAGACAATCGACGCAACCAGCCGGATCATGACCGCTTCTCCGCTTGCGGGCTTACATCTTTGATCAAATAGCCTGTAACGGAGCGCCGTTTGTCCAGCCATTGACGCGCGGCGGCCTGCACCTGTTCTGCCGTAATAGCCCGAATGCGATCCGGCCAATTCTTGACGTCGTTGACTGATGCGCCGGTCGTCAGCGCGGTCCCGTACCAGCGGGCCATGCTCGCCTGGTTGTCTTGCGCATAGACTGCGTCCGCGATCAATCTGGTCTTCGCGCGCTCCAGCTCTTCGGCCGTCACACCCTTCTCGATCACCTGCGCGATGATCGCATCGGTTCCCGCTTCAAGTTGGGGCAACGTAACGCCGGGACGAGGCGATCCACCGATCGTGAATTTCGACAGGTCCAGCGTGCTCGCGTCGTACCAGGCGTTCACGGCGACAGCGACTTGCTTGTCGACGACAAGACCCAGATAGAGGCGGCTGTTTGAACCGCTGCCGAGGATGTGGGCGAGCACCTCAAGCGCCATCGACTCCCCGCTTTTGCCGCTCGCAAAAGACGGCACGAGATATTCACGTTGCAGCGTCGGTATTTCCGCGCGGGGATCCGCGAGCGTGAGTGTCCGCGCGGCTACCGGCGGCGGTTCCTGTGCGCGCAGGCGCGGCGCAATGTTTCCGTGGCGAGGTACCTTTCCGTAAGTTTCTTCGGCGAGCGCCCGCGCTTTTGCGGGATCGACATCGCCGGCAATCACGACCACGGCGTTGTTCGGCGCATAAAATCGGCGATAGAAACCGATCGCGTCGTCGCGAGAAAGCTCTTCCATCTCATGACGCCAGCCGATCACCGGCTTTCCGTAAGGATTGTTCAGATAAAGCGCGGCGTCGATCTGCTCACCGAGGCGCGCGCGAGGATTGTTTCCGATGCGCTGGTTCTGCTCTTCGAGAATGACGTTGCGCTCGGGCAAAACGACGTCATCCGTGAGTTGAAGGCCGGTCATCCGGTCGGCCTCGAACTCCATGACCGTCTTGAGTTGATCGCTCGCAACGCGCTGGTAGTAGCCCGTGTAGTCCTGCGAGGTGAAGGCATTCTCCTGGCCGCCGATACGTGCGACAACTTGCGAGAACTTTCCCGTGGGATTTTTGGCCGTACCCTTGAACATCAAGTGCTCAAGAAAGTGCGCCAACCCGGACTTGCCCGGCGTCTCATCGGCCGCACCGACTTTGTACCAGATCATGTGCGTCACCACGGGCGCGCGGTGATCCGGAATGACCACCAGCTCAAGTCCGTTGGCGAGCGTGAAGTCGGCCACCTCGGGTCCGGCGGCGAGCGAGGGCGTTGCGATTGCGGTGGCGAGCGCAATTAGCGCCAGGTTTGTTCTGAGAAGCACGTTTTTGGGCCTGAATATGTTGCGATCGTGCGTCAACACGAAATCGGGTGACGTCGCCCACCACCAAGCAAAACTTGATCTGCAGCCGAGAACACTACTTCACCGGCTCGGAATGAGTTGTGTAGTAGTCCGTCGCCTTCGGCTTCGCGTTTTTGCCGACACCGTACGGCTGATCCGGCGACGGCGTCTGGTAGCCCGGCGGCGGATCGGTCAGCGAATTGCGCGGCGGCTCGCCGGTGAATTTCGCCGATTCCTCTTTCTTGCCGTTGAACAGGTTGCCGAACATGCTGTTCTTGAATCCGAGTTCCGACGGCATGATCTGGCTCCCGAAGCCGGATGCTGGCGGCTCGTAACCGTCGTCGGTGCGCGCCTGCTTTTTCTTCGGATTGCCGCCGGGCGTCAGCTGATCGGGACGCAGCGGATTCTGTTCGCGCTCCCGTTCGTCGCTGATGTTGCGACCCTTCTCCACGGCCGCTTGGGTCTTGCGCCGTTCGATGTCGGGGTCTTTCGGCCAGGCCGGATTGTTGGCAATCGCAGCGCCGCTCTTTTCGGGCGGCGGCAACGTACGGCCGGGCGGAATGACGAGCGGTGAACGTTCCTGGTAGTTAATCGTCTCTTCGCCGTCACGGCGGAGGCCGAGCCCTTCCATGACGCCGCGCAAGAATTTCTGATCAGCCGGGAGGTCGTCATCGCCTGCATGCGCGGGAGCAGGACAAAACAGCGCAGCCGCACCGAGTACCAGGCCGAAAGCGGCGCTGGCGCCAAAGGCGCTCGTCATACGCATCGTGTTCATCCGAATCCGGACCATGGAACCCCTCGAATTGTCGCGACTCTTGCGGCGGATCAGGGCGCTTTTGCGGCGCGGTCCATTACAAGAGAGTCATACAACAGGCCGATAACCCCGGCAACGATGGCTACATCCGCGAGGTTAAAAACGTACCAGTCAAAGCGCCAGTTGGCCGTCGAAATGTGGAAAAAGACGAAATCGGCAACCCACCCGTAGGCCAAGCGGTCGATGGCGTTACCGAAAGCACCTCCTATGATCAGGCCAAGGGAGAGCGCGGTGAGCCTGTCCTGCACGCGCGCAAGCCAAAGCACGAGCAACAGGACGGCAACCGTTTTGAAGCCCAGCAATATCCACTGGCCGAGCGCTCCTTGCGTCTGGAAAAGTCCGTAGCTGATGCCCGTATTGCGGGCGAGCACGATGTCGATGAAGGGGCCGAGCCTGACCGGTCCGTTGGCGGCGAGATCAAAAACGAAAAGCAGGTAGATCTTGGCAGCCTGGTCGAGCGCGCAGACGATTGCAGCGACGGTCAATCCGAAACGCGTCAATGGTCCGGTAAAATAGGAACGGGAGATCAATATCTACTCCGCCGCTCTGCGCGCTGCTTCCCATTCGCGCAGCGCCTTCGCGTCACGCGGCGACACGTCCGGATACTCAGGATCGGCGCCAATCGTCGTGAGGATTTTCCACGAGCGCGCGCATTTTTTCCCCTCAGCGAGATTTGGAACGACTGCCACGCCTGTCACGTCCGGCAGACGAAACGCACCACTGGGTCCTTCATCCTGGACAAGAGTCGCGGCCGAAGTGATGCACACCTCAGCAAGGTCGCAATCGACCACGGCCTCGTACAGCTCGGCGTTCGACACGTGCACGACCGGATGCGCCTCGAGTGACGACCCGATTCGCTTTTGCGCGCGCTCGATTTCCAACGCGCCGGTTACGACGCGGCGCACCGTGCGGATATTGCGCCACTTGTCGGCGAGCTTGTCGTCGCGCCAGGACGCCGGGACTTCCGGAAATATTTCAAGGTGGACGGATTTCGCCGCATCGCCGTAGCGCGAAAGCCACGCCTCCTCTACCGTAAAGCAGAGCATCGGCGCGAGCCACGTGACCGTGTAGCGGAACAGATGGTCGAGAACCGTGAGGCATGCCTTGCGCTTCACTGATGAATACGGATCGCAATAGAGCGTGTCCTTGCGAATGTCGAAGTAAAACGCCGACAGATCCGAAGTCATGAAGCTCGATAGTGCTGCGAAGATTCGCTTGTAGTCAAAGTCGGCGTAGGCTTTGCGCACGACAGCATCGAGCTCGACCAGCCGGTGCAGCATCAGGCGCTCGAGCTCGGGCATCTTGTCAGCCTTGACGCGGTCTTCCTCATGGAAGTGTGCAAGACTGCCGAGCATCCAACGTACGGTGTTGCGCAGCTTGCGGTACGTTTCGACGGTCGTCTTGAGAATTTCCGGCCCGATCCGCAGGTCGTCTGCGTAGTCCGAGGCACACACCCACATCCGCAGAATATCGGCGCCGGACTGACGGATCACATCCTGGGGCGCGGTGACGTTGCCGAGCGACTTGGACATCTTGCGACCCTGCTCGTCGAGCACGAAACCGTGCGTCAGCACGACATCGAAGGGCGCGCGTCCGCGAGTGCCGCAGGATTCGAGCAGAGACGAGTGGAACCAGCCGCGATGTTGATCGCTGCCTTCGAGATACATCACGGTATCCTTGCCGCCATCCATCTTGCGTTTGATCCCGGCGAGGGTCGGGAAGTGCTGCGGATCCTCCAGCACGAAAGCGTGCGTGGACCCGGAGTCGAACCAGACGTCGAGAATATCGTCGATCTTCCTCCAGGAATCGTTGGCGAGCTTGCCGAGGAAGCGCTCGCGCGCGCCTGCCTTGTACCAGGCATCGGCGCCCTCCTTCTCGAAGGCCTCAACGATGCGCAGCTCGACCTCAGGGTCCTGCAGGATTTCGACTGTGCCGTCCGCCTTCTCCTTGACGAAGACGGCAATGGGCACGCCCCAGGCGCGCTGGCGCGAGATAACCCAGTCGGGTCGCGACTCGATCATGCCGGTGATGCGTTTTTCGCCCTGCTCCGGCACCCATCGCGTCACCTTGATCGCGGACAAGGCACGATGACGCAGCGTGTCGCCTTTTCCCACGATGTCTTTATCCATCGCGATGAACCACTGCGGCGTGTTGCGGAAGATGATCGGCTTCTTTGAGCGCCAGCTGTGCGGATACTGATGCTTGAGCCGGCCGCGCGCGATCAGCATGCCGGCGTCAATCAGCGCTTTGATGACCGCTTCGTTGGCGTCACCCTTTTCACCTTTGTCATTGATGACACGCTTGCCCGTGAAACCCGGCGCAGCTTCGGTAAATGCTCCATTCTCATCCACTGTGTAAGGAATGGCCGGATTTATCCCGCGGTTCTGCAATTCGGCTCTGTTTGCAATCCAGATCTCGAAGTCGTCGCGGCCATGCCCGGGTGCTGTATGCACGAAGCCGGTCCCGTCCTCGTCGGTCACGTGATCGCCGGCAAGCAAGGGCACCGGAAAGTCGTAACCCCTGCCCTTCAGCGGATGATCGCAGGTCATGCCGGCGAGCACGCGGGCATCGACCGCCCTCACTTTTTCAAACGAAGTGACGCGCGCCTGCTTGAAAACAGCCTCCGCCAGCTTTTCGGCAAGGATGAGGAGCTCGCCCGTCTTCACCCAGTTGTCGGCGGGCGCGTCAACGACCTTGTAAAGACCGTAGGAAATCTGCGGTGAAAAACTGATCGCGCGATTGCCGGGTAGCGTCCACGGCGTTGTGGTCCAGATCGCGACGGATGCGTTACCGACAAGTTCGAATGCTACCGCGACATCGCTCTTGTTGTCGCCCTCTAGCGAGACATCCGCGACCGGAAACTTCACCCACACCTGATCGCTGGTGTGGTCCTCATACTCGACCTCGGCTTCGGCCAGCGCGGTCTTCTCGACCACGCTCCACATCACCGGCTTCGAACCGCGGTATAGCGTGCCGTTGGCGGCAAACTTCATCAGCTCACGCGCGATTTGCGCCTCGGCGAAGAAATCCATCGTCGTATAAGGATGCGCCCAGTCACCCTCAACGCCGAGCCGTTTGAATTCCTCACGCTGCACGTTGAGCCAGTGTTCGGCGTAGGCCCGGCATTCCTGCCGGAAGGCAACCATCGCGGCCGGGTCGGAAAGATTCGGCTTTGTCTTGTTCTTCGACCGGTAGTTCTCTTCTTCGATTTTCCATTCGATCGGGAGGCCGTGGCAGTCCCACCCGGGGACGTAGTTCGAATCGAAGCCAAGCATCTGCTGGCTGCGCGTGACGACATCCTTCAGGATCTTATTGAGCGCGTGCCCAATATGGATATTGCCATTGGCGTAGGGCGGGCCGTCATGCAGGATGAATTTGTCACGGCCATTCGCGGCGGCGCGCAATTGCTTGTAGAGATCGCCCTTTTCCCAGCGCGCCAGGATTTCCGGCTCGCGCTGCGGCAGGCCCGCGCGCATGGGGAATTCGGTCTGCGGCAGGAACAGCGTTTCGGAATAGTCGCGCTCGGGCTTCGGCATGGCGGGCTATGTAGCAGGGCGGCCGGCTAAATGTCACCCAGCAGCGGGAAAGCATTTCCGACACGCTGAAGCGCGTCACGCGCCTGGGCTGCGTCGCTCGTCATATGGCGCTTGAGCACCTCGATTGAATCGAACTTCTGCTCATGGCGGATCCACCCGATGAAGGCGACATCGACCGTCTGACCGTAAAGGTCGCCGTTAAAGTCGAACAGAAATACCTCGAGCAAGGGCGCTCCGTCGTCGAACATCGGGCGGCGGCCGAAGCTCGCAACCCCATCATGGCGCTTTCCCGCAACCTCAACGCGCACCGCATAAATGCCATGCTTGAGACCGCACGAGGGTCTGAGCTTCAGATTGGCCGTCGGAAAACCCAGCTCGCGACCGCGCTTGTCGCCATGGATCACCTCGCCGGAGACGAACCAGGGCGCGCCCAGCAGTTCGGCCGCTTCGACGACCCTTCCCGCCGCAAGTGCTGAACGCACCGCACCCGATGATACGGGCCGGCCTTCGTCTTCCAGTGGCGGCACGACATCGACTGCAAACCCCAGCCGCGCGCCCTGCTCCGCCAGAAAGCTCGGCGATCCCACGCGGTTCTTGCCGAAATGAAAATCGAAGCCGATCGCCGCACCGCCGATGCCGAGCGCGCCTTTGAGAATCTTGACGATGAAATCCTCAGCGGAAGTGGCAGCCAGCGCCGCGTCGAAACGCATGACGACAGCGCCATCGAGCCCGGTCGCCCTCAGCAGGCGCAACTTGTTGCGTTCATCGCTGAGCTCGAACAGCGTGTCCTGAGGCCGCAGGAAAAGTCTCGGATGTGGTGTGAACGTCAGCGCCGCCGCCTTGCGGCCAAGCGCCCCGGCGCGCATCAGGGCCGCGCCAATGACGGCGCGATGACCCCGATGAACGCCGTCGAAGTTGCCGATCGCCACCACCGCACCGGCCAGCGGGCCGCTGTCGACGCCTTGCGCGCCGCCGCGCTCGACATGGAACTGTTTCGTGGGTAGGGGCCCGCTCATCGCTCGTCCGAGTGACTATGTCGTAATCAGAAGTACGTGGATGCCGTCCATTAGGTGGTTTTCAAGCGTCGCTACGGTTAGCGCGCCGTTAACAAGCCTTCAAATTGACCCCTTATTCAAGGCCCATTGCTATCAATCGCCACCTTACGGGGGAGAGCCCTGTCGGGCGGATGCGCGATGGCTGTCGATCTGACCAAGCCAGTTCTCGTTGTAGACGACTACAACACGATGATTCGCATCATGCACAACCTGCTCAAGCAGCTCGGCTTCGAGCAGGTCGACGATTCCAGCGACGGATCGTCCGCGCTCGCCAAATTGCGTGGGCGCGACTACTGCCTGGTCATCTCCGACTGGAACATCGAGCCGATGACAGGCTTTGCGCTGTTGCAGGAAATGCGCTCCGATCCTTCGCTCGCTGAAATTCCCTTCATCATGGTCACGGCGGAATCGAAAACCGAGAACCTCATCGCTGCCAAGCGCGCAGGGGTGTCGAATTACATCGTCAAGCCATTCAACGCGCAGACGCTGAAGACCAAGATCGACGCAGTGTTCGGCGAACAACAGATCCCCGCTCCCGCGGCCTGAACACTACCACTTCAATTCCCGAATAAAAGCCTTCGGCATGCCGCCGGCGGCGGCAAACGTCGCCGACAATGCGGCGTGGTCGGGCTCCTCGCGGCTGCCGAGTTCCTCGGCGTGAATTCCTGACGTCACGAAAAGGAAATCGAGGCCCATCGCGTGCGCGCCCTTGAGGTCTGTGCGCACGGAGTCGCCAACAGCGAGGACACGGCCGGGCGCGATCTTGCGGCCCGCGGCGGTTTCTGCCTTTGCGAGCGCCATCTCATAGATCGGTGGATAGGGTTTTCCGGCGTAGAGCACCTCTCCTCCCATGCTCGCATAGAGGTCCGCGATCGCGCCAGCGCAATAGACCAAAGTCGAACCGCGCTCGACGACGACATCCGGATTGCCGCAAACCATAAACAGTTTGCGAGCCAGCAAGGATTCGAGCAGCGGGCGGTAATCGTCAGGTGTTTCGCTCTCATCGTTTTTCAGACCCGAGCAGACCACGTAGTCGGCGGTTTCCGGCGGAGCGAAATGAATATCCAGCCCGGCGAATATCGAGCGGTCGCGTTCGGGGCCGAGATGATAGAGCGATTGGCCGTTGCGCTTTTTGATCACGCTGCGGGTCACATCGCCTGATGAAACGATGGCATCATAAGTCTCGCGCGGGACATCCAGGCGATCGAGCTGCCGGGCTACGCTTTCGCTTGGTCGCGGCGCATTGGTGATGAGGACGACGATACGGCCGCCCGCGCGGAAACGCGTCAGTGCATCGCAGGCATGCGGATAGGATGTGATGCCGTTGTGTATCACGCCCCACACATCCGAAAGCACGACGTCATAGCCGGACGCGATCGTTGAAAATTCGGCGATCAAGGGGGGCAAAGAACTCATAAACTCGTCGACAAAGAAAGAAAAACGTCAGCTCGCCGCCACCAAAGCGCCCGGGCTTTCGCTTGCGCCCGGTTTCAGGGCATCGCCGTTACCCTGAAGTGCCTCGGCACGCACCGGGCGCGGCGGCGAGAACAGGAACCCCTGTCCAAAACGAACATCGTAATCGAGCAAATCAACAACCGTCGTCTCCGTTTCTATCCGCTCGGCGATCAGGTCGATGCCCGAACGCGCCATCAGGTCCGAGAGGTCCTCGGGATTAATGTCGCTTTGATTGGAGCCGGTCTTGTTGAGCAGTAGCCGAGCCGGAACCTTGAGGAAACGGAACGAGCGGTTGGCGAGTTCATTCGGCTCCATGTGCAGATCGGTGACATGATCCATGGAAAAGCGAAAGCCGCGTTCGGCAAGCGCTGCCAGACTCTCGTGCTCGATGGGACCGAAGTTGCGATAGGCCTCCTGCGTGAATTCGAACATTAATGAAGACGCAAGCGCCCGATTTGCATCCATGAAATCAAGGAACTGTCGGAACATCAGCGCGTCCGTGAGCGATGCAGCACTGATGTTGCAGAAAAGGCCGACATCGCGGCTCTTCAGAAGCAAACGGCGAGTGACCTGCACGCAACGAAAAATTGCCAGATTGTCGATCTTCGACATCAGTCCGATGCTCTCGGCGATGTCGATGAAATCGCCGGCTGGAATGGTTTCGCCATCTTCGGTACGCAACCGCGACACCGCCTCGTAGTAGCGAACCTTGCGCTGCGGCAGAGTGACGATCGGTTGCAGATAAAGGTCGATGCGGTTCGCATCGACCGCCTTCGAAATCACGTCGGCAATGCTATCGCGCGAGAGCCCGCGAAACCGCTCGGCGCCGGGAAGTGCGGCGTTTTCGCTGACGGCGAGCGAGCCTTCGGCGGAGCGCGCAGGCTCGGGCTTCGCGGCGGTGACCATAGGCCGTACCGCCAAGGCTCCCTGCTTCTGCAACGTCGCTGCATGTGAGGCAACGGTCTGGGCAATCTGCTTTACCAATGCGCCGAGCTCGCCGATTTCCGTCGCCAAAGGATCGTTCGCAGCACGCGCCCGTTGAGTCGGTGATGCGATCTTGGCTTCCGCCGCGTTGAGACGGCGGGAAATTTCAGCGACCTGGCGGGCGAGATCGGCCGTGCCGCGCGACAGATCGGCGATCTGGTCGCCAAGGTCGGCACGGTCACGCAAATGATTGCTGACAGAATTGAACAGCGCCATCCCAGTCAGTGCCGCCAGCGCCACAATGGCGGAGGTGCTGGCATCGACACCGAAGCCGAGATAGAGCACCGCCCCGGCCGAGGCGGCGATAAGCACCACACAGGCGGCGATGAAGATAGCGCTGATGCGTTGCATGCGGGTTCATCCTGGGCCGACTGGCCAGGCCAATGCAATGCCACCAAGGGCGATTGATTCGCTTAGCCGTATACCAATGTTCACGAGGGCGCGGCTTCGTGCAACTCGAAGTCTGTTATGGTAGCGCGAAACCGCCGTCTTATTTGCAGGAAGTTGAAGCCATTGCGGACCGCTAAGCAGACGCCGGCGTCCCGTCGTCATTCCGTGCTGACCCGGATCCTTGAAGCCCCGGAGCGGGCGTTGGCCGCCGTTTTGTGCGTTCACGCCCTGGTGTGGACGGCTCTGCCGACCCTGCTTTATGCGAATTTGCCTCTCGATCTGATCGAAGCGCTGACCTACGGACGCGAATGGCAACTCGGCTACGACAAGCTGCCGCCGTTGCCCTGGTGGCTCGTGGAAATCGCCCATCGCCTGATCGGTCGCGATTTTGCTTATTACCTGCTGGCGCAACTGGCGGTCGTAGCCGCGCTTTGGCTGATCTGGGTGACGGCGCGACCGCTGGTCGGCCCGCTCGGAGCGCTGGTGGCGGTGCTGATCATCGATGGTCTTCACTATCTCAACTACACATCGGCCAAGTTCAACCACGACGTGGTTCAGTTGCCGTTCTGGGCGCTCGCCGGATTTGCCTTTCATCGCGCTCTGCGCGGCGGCTGGATTGGGCACTGGCTGTTGCTTGGTCTCGCAATCGGAATGTCGCTGTGGTCGAAATACTTCGTGGTGGTGCTCGCCGTACCCCTCGCATTGTTCATCCTCTACGACCGCGCGGCACGCAAAGTCCTGGCGACGCCGGGACCCTACATCGCGGTCGCGGTCGCACTCGTAACGATGGCGCCTCATATCGTCTGGCTGGTGCAGAATGATTTTCTACCTTTCACCTACGCCGAACACCGTGCCCTGCCCTCGCGCGGGCTCATCGATCACATCTGGCATCCGTTGCAGTTCGGGATTGGTCAGGCGTTCTTCCTAATTCCGCCTGCGCTGATTGCGCTGCCGCTATTTTTTCCGCGCCGACGCCCCAACGAGCTTGCGCTCGGCGCCGATGCTTTCGACCGCCGCATTGTCGACTGGCTCGCATTCGGGCCATTCGCGACGGTCATCGCCATGTCAGCGATCAGTGGCCGCGGCACGGTTGCGATGTGGGGCTACCCCCTCTGGCTATTCCTCGGGCTATGGATCGTGATGTTCGCGCGGCGCACGCTTGATGAGTCTCGCCTTTCACGCCTGCTTCTGATCTGGGCTCTGGTGTTCGGGGGACTGGCACTCGCATTTATCGCCAACTACGGCGTCTTGCCGAACTACGATCATCGCTACCGGGCGGTGTTTTTCCCTGGCAACGATCTGGGGCGCGAACTGTCGCAACGGTACCGTGCGGCGACAGGGCAGCCAATCAGTTACGTGATCGGCAGCATGTGGGATGGCGCCAACGTCGCTCACTACGCACCTGAACAGCCACGCGTGCTGATCGACGGCAAGCCAGACCGCGCGCCGTGGATCGATCTTGCCGACCTCAGAAACAAGGGCGCGGTTGTTGTGTGGACGGTAGGTGACCTGAACGCAGTGCCGCCGGGCCTGCGATCAATTGCTGCAGATGCCGCGGTGCAGCCGCCAGTTTTGCTGCGTTACCCGCGCGGGGATTCGAACCTCAATGTCGGCTGGGCGATCCTCTACCGAAGGCCGTCATACGCTCTCAGCGAGCCTAGGCCACTGCCTTGATGATCCGCGCGAGCTTGTCGAAGATTTCATCTATCTGGATTTCGCTCACAATCAGCGGCGGACTGAGGGCCAGTGTGTCGCCGACGGCGCGGAACATGAAATCATGTTCAAAGAAGCCTGCTTCAAGCGCTTCCATGCCGCGCTTGCCGACCGCATCGGGCCTGCTCGCGAGGTCAATGCCGACGGTCAACCCCACCGTCCGGATATCGAGGACATTCGGCAAACCTTTGAGACGCATGGCCGTCTCGGACCACACGCCTTCGAGTTTGCGCGAGCGCTCGAACAGACGCTCTTCCCGGTAAAGGTCCAACGTCGCAAGGCCGGCGGCGCAAGCCAAAGGATGCGCCGAATATGTGTAGCCATGGAACAGCTCGACAACGTGCTCGGGCCCCTTCATGAAAGCGTCGTAGATGCCCTTCCGCACGATCACGCCGCCCATCGGTACTGCGCCCGAAGTGATACCTTTGGCGAAGGTGATCATGTCGGGAACGACGCCATAGCGTTCGGCAGCGAATGGATATCCAAGCCGGCCATAGCCGGTGATGACTTCGTCGAAGATCAGCAGAATTCCGTGCTTGTCGCAGATCGCGCGCAGCCGCTCGAGGTACCCCTTCGGCGGTGGCAATACGCCCGTGGATGCAGCGACCGGCTCGACAATCACGGCGGCAATAGTTGATGCGTCATGCAATCCGACAAGACGATCGAGATCGTCGGCAAGATGCGCACCCCATTCCGGCTCACCGATACTGAAGGCCTGCTTCTCCCGATTGTAAGTCGTTATCAGATGATCGACACCGGCAAACAGCGCACCGAATTGCTTGCGATTGTTGACAATGCCGCCAACGGCGATGCCACCGAAGCCCACGCCGTGATACCCGCGCTCCCGACCGATCAGACGCACGCGCGAGGCGTTGCCGCGAACGTTGTGATAGGCGAGCGCAATCTTGAGCGCGGTGTCGACGGCCTCGGAACCGGAGTTGCAGAAAAATACGTGATCGAGATCGGCCGGGGCGAGCGCGGCAATCCGGCTCGCGAGTTCAAAGGCCTTTGGATGGCCGAACTGGAACGCCGGCGCGTAGTCCAGCGTGGCCGCCTCGCGCTGGATGGCCTCGACGATCGGCTCGCGATTGTGGCCGGCATTCGTGCACCAAAGACCGGCGGCGCCGTCGAGCAGCCTGCGCCCGTCGCTGGCGATGTAATGCAGGTCCTTAGCGCCAACGATCATCTTTGGCCGCTTCTTGAAGGCGCGGTTGGCGGTGAAGGGCATCCAATAGGGTTCGAGATCGTTGGGAATGGCGATTTTTGCTTGTGCCTGGGCTGTTGCCATGACTGCTACCCTTTGGACTGTCGCGCCGGGGTCTTGTGCCGCGCCTTCGCAACATAAAGAGGTGGATGGCACGGACAAGCCCGCCGGCGGCAGTTTCCAAAGTTGCTGTAATACCGGCGTCTGATATGTAGACCGCAAATGGCCGATAAGCCCAGCAAGCCCCAAAAGCTCAAAGCGCGCCTGCCGCGCGGCCTCGCCGATCGCGGGCCCGCGGAGATCGCTGCTACCCGTCAAATGGTGGAAGCAATTCGCGTTGTGTTCGAGCGATACGGCTTTGAGCCGTTGGAGACGCCGGCCATCGAATATACCGACACCCTCGGCAAGTTCCTGCCTGATCAGGACCGACCCAACGAAGGCGTGTTTTCGTTTCAGGACGACGACGAGCAGTGGCTCTCGTTGCGGTATGACCTCACGGCCCCGCTGGCGCGCTACGTGGCCGAGAATTTCCAGAATCTGGCATTGCCATACCGCTCGTACCGTTTCGGCTGGGTGTTCCGCAACGAAAAGCCGGGACCGGGCCGTTTCCGGCAGTTCATGCAGTTCGATGCGGATACTGTCGGCGCCGCGTCGATGGCAGCCGACGCCGAGATGTGCATGCTCGCCGCTGATACGATGGAATCGCTCGGGATTCCACGCGGCAGCTACGCCGTGAAAGTGAACAACCGCAAGGTTCTCGATGGCGCGATGGATCGCGTTCACATTCCGGCGGAAAAAAGACTCACGACGATGCGCGCCATCGACAAGCTCGATCGGCTCGGGATCGAAGGCGTCAAAATGCTGCTTGGCAAGGGACGCAAGGACGAAAGCGGCGACTTTACAAAAGGCGCGGAGCTTTCGGACTCGCAGATCGCAGGCATCGTCACGGCAATCACAGGAACGTCTGGCGAAACCGGCAGCACAGGAACTCCAGGTGAAGAATAACTTTCTGAGATTGCCAAGCTCGTACGCGCGGCCGGATACGACGATCGGGTTCGCATCGATAAAACGGTTGTTCGCGGTCTCGACTACTACACCGGCCCCGTCTACGAGGTTGTACTGACCTTCGAGATCAAGGACGAGAAAGGCCGGCCGGTACGTTTCGGCTCGGTCGGCGGCGGTGGGCGTTACGACGGGCTCGTGTCACGCTTCCGGGGCGAGCCGGTCCCTGCGACCGGATTTTCCATCGGCGTCTCGCGCCTGCAGGCCGCACTCACCCATCTCGGCAAGATCAGCGAAAAGCCCGCGCCCGGCCCGGTGGTTGTCACCATATTCGACAGGGATCGCGTCGCCGACTATCAGCGCATGGTGTCGGCGCTGCGCACAGCAAAGATTCGTGCGGAGCTTTATCTCGGCAATCCGAAAAATAACCTCGGAACTCAACTTAAGTACGCCGACAAGCGTGGTGCACCTTGCGCCATTATCCAGGGCGAGGATGAAAAGGCGCGCGGCGAAGTTCAGATCAAGGATCTCATTCTGGGCGCGACCGTGACCGACACCGAGGACCGCGAGGATTATTTGAAGAAGCAGGCTGAGGCGCAATTTGCGGTCAAGGAAGCGGCATTGGTCGAGGCCGTGCGCGCGCTCCTGGCGCGGCACAAATTGATTTAAGCGCATAAATTGGCGCGTCCCTTGCATCCGGATGGATGGCTTTGAGGACGGTGAAACAATGCGAATCCTGACAGTACGCCACGCGACTACCTATCGTTACGCGCGACCAGTGACCTTTGGACAACATCGGCTGATGTTGCGCCCGCGCGACTCCCATGACTTGCGATTGGTGGCTGCGGAACTCACTCTGTCGCCGCCCGGCAATCTTCGCTGGATGCACGACGTATTCGGCAACTCTGTCGCCCTCGTTGATTTCAACGCCAGTGCCAGCATGCTCAGCGTCACGAGTACGCTCAGAATCG
>DASRAF010000068.1:0-3204 GCA_035638295.1 Pseudolabrys sp. | reverse complement strand
GACTTCGACCTCGTCGCCGACCTTGAGGGCGGCCTGCCGTCCCGGCCCGGTGAATTCACGCAAGGCCACGCGGCCTTCGGTTTTCAGACCGACGTCGATGACGGCGAATTCCTTTTCGACTGCGACGACCTTCCCCTTGATGACGGAACCTTCCTGCAAGTTTCCGCCGCCGAAGGATTCATCGAGCAGCTTGGCAAAGTCTTCACGCGAGGGTGCTGTAGCGGTGGCCATGGAGTCTCCTGTTCGCGGCGCGCCGGCGGTTTGAATGGCGTTCCAAACGCGCGGGCCGAAGGTCCCGCAGACCTACGGCGGCCTCCGGAATCCCGGACGGCCGGCGCAAAAACCGTGCTTTCGGAACGATGGTTCGCAGGCGCGCTTTACGCTGAGGCTCGAGCGGGGCTTTGTCCTCCAACACGAGGGGTGGTCAGCCACGCCCTCGGCCCGCCCGGCTGGCCTCGACGATGTCGATGGCGGCCCGGATGGCCGCGTCTATATCCAAATGTGTCGTATCGAGCAAGTGCGCGTCCGGTGCCTGTTTCAGGGGGGCAATTGAACGGCTTTGGTCCCGCTGGTCCCTGTTCCGGATGTCGGCGAGCACTTCAGCCTCACCGACACCGCGGCCTTGCGCCTTATATTCAGCGGCGCGCCGGCGGGCGCGAACTTCCGGTGTTGCGGTGACGTAGATCTTCACGTCGGCATCAGGACAAATGACCGTACCGATATCGCGACCATCGAGCACCGCCCCTGGCGGCCGAGCAGCAAATTCGCGCTGAAAGGCGAGCAGAGCCTCGCGCACGGAAGAAATCGCTGAGACGACGGAAGCCGCCTCACTGATGCCGTGCGCCTTGAGCGCGACTTCATCGAAACGCGAAGGATCGAGCGACTTCGCCGCGGCGGTAGCAGCAGCCGCATCGCCGGGGCTTTGTCCCTTGTCGAGCACCGCCTTCGCGACGGCACGGTAGATCAAGCCGGTATCGAGATGACGCAAGCCATAGTGAGCAGCCAGCCGTTTTCCGAGTGTGCCCTTACCGGACGCGGCCGGACCGTCGATGGCAATGATCATGAGAGATCCGCACCTATCGAATGCATCAGCTCGACGAAGCCTGGAAAGCTGGTCGCGATGAACGCGCTGTCGTCGATACGAACATGATTTTCGGTGCCGAGACCCATCATCAGTGCCGCCATCGCGATCCGATGATCCATGTTCGTCTGCACTCCGCCGCCGCCGGCAGGACGACCTTTGCCCTGGACGATCATATCGTCCCCTTCGATCTCGACGACGACACCGTTGACGCGCAGCATGTCGGCCGTTGCTACCAACCGGTCTGACTCTTTCACACGCAGTTCCTTCAGCCCACGCATGCGGGTCACACCTTCAGCGAAGGAAGCGGCAACCGCCAATATTGGATACTCATCGATCATCGACGGGGCGCGCTCAGCCGGCACGTCGACGCCTTTCAGAGCCGAAGTGCGCACGCGCAGATCGGCAATCTCCTCTCCGCCGTCTCGCTTTTCCAAATCCTCGATGCTGGCGCCCATCTCACGCAGCGTTGTCAGCAAACCCGTGCGTAAAGGATTTGTCATGACCGCATCGAGAACCAATTCTGAGTTCGGCACGATCAACGCGGCGACCAGCGGAAATGCCGCCGATGAAGGATCGGCTGGAACCACGACCTGCGCCGGCTCAAGCTCGGGCTGACCTTGCAGGACAATGCGACGGCCATGGTCGCCGTGGGCCTTGCTCGTCACTTTCGCACCGAAATGCTTCAGCAGTCGTTCGGTGTGATCGCGGGTCGCCTCCGCTTCGATCACGGTGGTCTCTCCCGGCGCCGCGAGTCCCGCCAGTAATACAGCGGATTTCAGTTGCGCCGACGCGACCGGTGACTCGTAGACAATTGGAATCGGATCGGCCGCGCCTTTCAGCGTGAGCGGAAGTCGTCCTCCTTCGGCAACACGGACAATACGCGCACCCATCTTCTGCAGCGGGTCGAGCACGCGTCGCATCGGCCGGCCGCGCAGCGATTCATCGCCATCGAAGGTTGCCGTGACCGGCGCGCCGGCCACAGCGCCAATCGCAAGACGAACGCCGGTTCCGGAATTTCCGAAATCCAGCAAACCGGCCGGTTGCGCGAAGCCCCCGATCCCGACCCCATTTACGCGCCAGGCCTGATCTCCGGTTCGCTCGACCCGCGCGCCAAGCGCGCGCATGACGTCGGCGGTGTGCAGGACGTCCTCGCCTTCCAGCAGACCTGTGATGGTACTTTCACCGACTGTCAGGGCACCAAGAATGAGAGAGCGGTGAGAAATCGACTTGTCGCCGGGTACCCGGACCCGTCCCTGGATCGGGCCGCCTTGGCGGGCTGTCAGCGGCGCTGGTTCTGAAGGGTTCACGGGGCGGTATCCTTGGTATCTGCGCCCTCCTACCACGCAGCCGCGCGCGGCGTCATCCTGCCGATCTGCGCTATTGACAGGGGCTTCGCAACTAGCCAAGTGAAGCACCGATTTAAGCGACCCTAGTCCTAGGAACCTCTGCTGTGGCTAAACCCGATCTCGGCACCAAGCGCGTTTGCCCCGACACCGGTCGTAAATTCTACGACCTCAACAAGACGCCGGTGATATCGCCGTATACAGGCAAAGTTGTACCAATCGCTGCGCCGACCCCTCCGCGCGCACGAGCCGAGCCTGCAGCGCCGGCGCGTCCGGCACCGGCGCCATCCGAAACTGTTGTCCCGGAGACCGCCGACGCCGAATTCGTTTCGCTCGAGGACGCCGAGGCCGAACAACAGGGCAAGAAGCCGGCTACCGCCGAGACACCTGCAGCAGGCGAAGAAGAGGAAGTCGAGATGGGCGACGAGAGCCTCGACGATGCGGCCTTCATCGAGGAGCAGGAAGAAGGCGACGCCGACGTGACCGACATCATCGGCGAGTCGATCGAGAAAGAAGAAGAGAGCTGACCGCGTCCGCTGCGTTCCCAAAAGCGGCAGGTAAATTTGCGAAATTTGGGGCCATAGCTCAGTTGGGAGAGCGCGTGAATGGCATTCACGAGGTCGGGGGTTCGACTCCCCCTGGCTCCACCAGCCTCCGCTCGCTTCGCGAGCAACGGCTCGGCTGGTCAACCGTTGCTCATGCATTTTAGCAATTGGGGCGTTGTCGCGCATTTGCACTTTTCTAGTTTCGTCGGGGGGAAATCATGCGAGGTAAGGT
>DASRAF010000067.1:0-3674 GCA_035638295.1 Pseudolabrys sp. | reverse complement strand
CTCCTCGTCGCCTTTCATCGCAAATGCCGTAATGGCCACCACCGGGATTGCCTTGAGGCCGGGATCGTCCTTGAGCCATTTGGTCACTTCAAGGCCGGAGACTTCCGGCAGCTGGATGTCCATCAAAATGAGGGCGGGCTGGTGCTTGCGCGCAAGGTCCAGCGCTTCAATGCCGTTGCGCGTGCCGACAGTCTGATAGCCGTGTGCTTCAAGCAGGTCGTGAAAGAGCTTCATATTAAGCTCGTTGTCTTCCACGATCAGGACGGTCTTCGGCATTCCCTTCCGCCCTCTTCCAGTGCCCGTGCTGCGGTCGCGAAGCCGCGTTCGGCACAGACGGTACGTTAGTGGCGATTTCTTACGTAAAGACAAATTTTGTCGATTCTCAACGGGGTTTGCCGCGTCGCTCAGGGCGTGTGCTCTAAAGCACAGCCCGGAACCATTTTGATGTCACCGAGTCCTGGCACACATTGGCTCAGTCCAAAACCACGGGCGACGGGCCAAATTCGGGAGAGAAACATGTTGCGGACAATTTTCGGGATAGCAGACGCCGGTTTCATTGTTGCAATGGTGCCCGGGCTTGCGCAGGCCGCACCCGCCGCCCCGCTGCCTGCGGGAATCGTCGCCGACATGAGCATCATGTCGGACGTTGCCTGGCGTCGCTGCTGGCATGACTGATGGGGCGTGACAGCTGGGGCCGCGTCCGCTGCTGGTATCCGGCCATGTCCCAAAACAGTACCGCGTCGAGAGCGCGCCGGCGCGTCGTCTATCTGCGCTTTTGTCCCCTTCCGCTCCCCAAGGCTTGATCCTCGGAAATTTCGCCGGGAAGGTAATTGGGGAGCCGGCCGGCCGGAAGAATCGACACGAAAGCCAAGCCAGCCATGATGAGCAGCCCAATCTTCAAGGCGCGCAAACGTGACTCGGTATTCACGCGTACCGCTTCCGCGACCTGCGCCGCAGTGGCGGTCGTCCCGGCCAGTACTGTTTGCAGCCGCTCGTTGCTGATGAAGTTGATGTTATCGAGATCAACCTGCGCCTGAAGCTCGGGCGTCAATTTTGGGCTCGCAGCAATGTTGCCGAGCGTGATGGCGCTGAGAAGTCCGACCAGCAGCGCACCTGCAACTGCAGTCCCGACCGCAGAGGCAAGATTGTTGGTGGTCCCACGCAGTGAACCGACGTCGCCTGCAACCTCCTTAGGAGACGATGTTACGAGAACGTTAAACAGCAAGGTGACAAGCGATCCTTGCCCGATGCCAAACAAGACAAGGCCAATCAATACAGGACCCGCACTCCAGTCGTTGCGCACCACAAAAGCGAGCCAGAGAAGTGCCACTGTGCAGAGAATGAACCCATATCGACCGATTTGGGCCGGCGCAAGTTTCGTGTAGAACTTGACGATCAGCATCGCTGTGATGAAGACGGTCAGGTTGAAAGGCATCATGGCGATTGCAGTGGCCAGTGGCGAGCGGCCCTGCACGATCTGGATGTAAAGTGGGACCGAGAAGTTGAGCATCGCTTCCAAAGCCACGACCGAAAACATGGCATAGACCGCCGCGCGTTCCTGCGGTGAATCGATCACCTGCAAATCCAGCAGCGGCGTTTTTCTATCGGCCTGGCGTTTTCGTGTCCACATCAGGAAGCACTGGCCAAGCACGATCCCGACCACGATGAAGATCGGCGCCGGTGAAAGGCCCAAAAGATTGAACGGCGCGTTTGCTGTGGCGAGTCCCAATCCCCATCGATTTAGGTTGTTGAAGCCAAAACTGATAAGGACGATCGCCGCGGCAGCGAGAGCAACACCAACCATGTCGATCTTCACGTCTGATCGCCCTTGATCCGGCTTAAGACGGAAGCTGAGCAAAAGAACAAGCGCCGAGACAACGATCAAAATGCCGAAAGCCGGACGCCAGCCGATAAACGTCCCCAGAACGCCGCCAATCAGGAAGGCGAGTACGCCTGCGCCGGCCCGCGCCGAACCAAGTGCGCCAAGGGCAGTCGCCTGCTGTGCGCCCTTATAGTTTTCAGCAATCAGCGCAACGAGCGACGGCACGATCACAGCACCAGCCGCACCGCTCAGCGCTTGCGCCGTGATCATCAGGGTCGCGTTGGGGCTGAACGTCATCAACGTCTGCGCGCCGCCGAACACGACAACGGCTATACGGAACACGTGCAAAGCGCCGAAACGTTGGGTGAGTTTGGCGCCCAGCATTACGAAACCGGCAACAAGCATCGAATACGCCACGATTCCCGTGGCGACAGTCGTCGGGGGCACCCTGAAGCTCTCGACCATGCCCCCCATTGCAACGGGCAGCGAGGCGACGTTGAAAGACATGATTGCCTGGCCGAGTGCGATTGCGAGCATCGGCA
Source organism: Pseudolabrys sp. (assembly GCA_035638295.1). Lineage (GTDB taxonomy): Bacteria > Pseudomonadota > Alphaproteobacteria > Rhizobiales > Xanthobacteraceae > Pseudolabrys. Next base: position 1,310 of record DASRAF010000067.1, on the reverse strand, counting down.
CCCAGGATTGTCGCGCCTCGGCTCTTCCCAGCGTTTCCGTTGCTGTCGTCATAATTTCCGCTCCCGTTCGATTTTCTGCGCTCGATGCCAGCGGTCCGCGCTTGCTCGGCTTGCTCGGCTTGCTCGGCTTGCTCGGCTTGCTCGTCATTCCTCGGGCTGCGAGACGAACAGATCCATTCCAAGTCGCTGCGACAGGAATTTCGCGACGAGCTGGCCCTTCACGCTATTGCCGGCTTCGTCGAGCGGCGGCGCGAAGGTGCCTAGACCGCCTTTGCCAGGCGACACGGTAACAATGCCCCCACCGATACCACTTTTGCCCGGCAGGCCGATGTCGTAGAGCCAATCTCCTGAGGTTTCGTACAAGCCTGCCGTCGTCATGACCGCCAGCGCGTAGTGGCACACGATCGGATCGACCACGCGCTCTTTGGTCATCGGATTGACCCCGCCATCGGCGAGTGTCGCGCCCATTACCGCAAGATCCTTCGCGCTGACGTTCAATGAGCACTGCCGCGTGTAAAGATCGACAGCTTCCATCGGGTCGCAATAGATCCGGCCGACGCTGAGCAAGAACTGGGCGATGCTCCTGTTGCGGAAATTTGTTTCCAGCGCCGATTTAAGCACCTCTTCATTCATCGGAAGCTTGCGGCCGGCGAACTTGGACAGGCCCTCATGAATGAACTTCCACTTGGCCTCGTGCGTCGCGCCCGGCACCAGACTCGTGGTCGCAATCGCGCCGGCATTCACCATTGGATTGGTGCGACCGTCAGACGTACGTTCGATGCCGGCAACGGAATTGAACGCAAAGCCGGTGGCATTGGCGCCGAGTTTATTCCGCGCTTCCTCGGCACCGAGCAGCTGGCAAATCAACGCAAACAGGAAGGGTTTTGACACACTCATGATCGAGAATTCGTGGTCGGTGTCGCCAGCGGCATGGATGATGCCGTTCGTTTCGACCACGCAGATCCCGAACAAATCGGCGGGCAGCTTCGCCAACGCCGGATAGACCTGTGAGTTTTCTCCGTCAGACGTGGATTTGAATTTGGCGTGGGCCTCGGCCACCAGCGTTTCAACGAGGTCAGGAGCCGGCAAATGCCCGGTCGAAACATAGGGACGATCGGCCGCCTGCGTAGAAACTTGCTTATTCATTCGGCAACTCGCACTTTGGTGAGGACCCAGGCCTTACGAATCGGCTGAATTCTCAAAGATCGATACACGGATCGTTTGCTGGGTCCCATTGGATCCAAGGGCAATGCGCGTTTTTTCGTCCGATTTCATATCGACAAAAGGCGCAACCTTTGCAGGTAATTGAG
>DASRAF010000066.1:0-5446 GCA_035638295.1 Pseudolabrys sp. | reverse complement strand
AGCCACAGCAGTTCCTTGGTCATTGCTGTTCCCCAATCTTGATGCTTTCGGGCGGGGAGCATAGTTGATGACGCGCCCGCTGTCCTGCCCGCTGACGTCAGGTCCAGCTTTTTACTTTGACATAGGAGCCGGGCGCGTCTTCCGTCGGCTTGAGCTTGCCGCCGCCGATCTTGCGCGCGGCAATCGTTTTCTTGGCATCATGCGACTTCAGCCATTGCAGCCAGTCCGGCCACCACGAACCCGGATGCTCGGTTGCATTCTTGAGCCACTCATCGACATTTGAACCGGTCGGCTTTCCGCCGGTCCAATACTGGTATTTCGGCTTGCTGGGCGGATTGACGACGCCGGCGATGTGGCCGGAACCAGCGAGTACGTATTTGACCGGGCCGCCGAAGAATTGCGATCCGAATAAAACCGATTTTGCCGGCGCAATATGGTCTTCGCGGGTCGCGAGATTGTAGACCGGCACCTTCACCTTTTTGAGGTCGAGCGTGATTCCGCCGATTTCCATCTCACCTTTTGAAAGCTTGTTGTCGAGATAGCAATTCCGCAAATAGAACGAATGATTTCCAGCCGGCATGCGCGTGGCATCGGAATTCCAGTAGAGAATATCGAATGGCATCGGCTTCTTGCCGCGCATGTAATTGTTGACGACGTAAGGCCAGATCAGGTCGTTGGACCGAAGCATGTTGAAGGTGTTGGCCATACGCGATGCCTCGAGATAGCCCTGTTCCTTCATGTGCGCTTCGAGTTGCTTTATGCGTTCTTCATCGACGAACACCATCAGGTCGCCGGCATAGCTAAAGTCAACCTGCGCCGCGAAAAACGTCGCGGACTTGACGCGATTCTGTTTTTTCGCTGCGAGATAGGCGAGGGTGATCGACAGCAGCGTGCCACCAACACAGTAGCCGATGGCGTGAATCTGTTTTTCTCCAGTCACAGTCGCAACCGCATCGAGAGCTGCAATAACGCCCTCGCGCATGTATTCTTCGAAGCTCTTTTTCGCGAGCCGCGCATCGGGATTGACCCAGGACAGGACAAAAACCGTGACGCCCTGACTGACGCACCACTTGATGAAAGACTTTTCCGGTGTCAGGTCGAGGATGTAGAATTTGTTGATCCACGGCGGCACGATCAGCAGCGGTGTCTTCAAGACCTGCTTCGTCGTGGCTTCGTACTGGATCAGCTGCATCAACTCGTTTTGAAATACGACCTTGCCCGGCGTGACCGCGAGATTGCGGCCGACATCGAACATGGATGGGTCGGACTGGCGGATTTTCAGCGTGCCTTGCCCGGCCTTGATGTCTTCCGAGAGCATATGCATTCCGCGAACGAGATTTTCGCCATTTGAGGCGAGCGTCTCGCGCAACAATTCCGGATTGGTGAGGACGAAGTTGGAAGGCGAAATCGCATTCGCGATTTGTTTGACGTAGAACTCAGCCTTCTTGCGGGTCGTCTCATCGACTCCGCCAGCATCCTTGACCAGGCGTTCGGCCCATTGCGTGCCGAGCAAATAGGCCTGCTTCAAAAAATCGAAGAACTGATTTTGCGACCACTCGGGATCGGCGAACCGTTTGTCTCTCGGGTCCGGGGCGACGACCGGCTCAGCCTGCTCGCCCGCCATACGCTTGACCGCGCTGGCCCACAGCTCGAGATAGGCGCGACCCAAGCTGGTCTGGACCTCAAGCGCGCGGCGCGGATCCGACAACCAATATTCCGCCACGCGGCCCACCGACTTGACCACATCGGTGATGTCTTCGGCGCTGTCGCCCTTGATCTTGCCTTCCTCGCGCGGCTTCAGATACGCGGCGAGCGCCTTGCCCCCTTCTTCGATCAGGCGGGCAATGTTGTGCGACAAGGCCTCGACATCGACATTGCCGACCGTGGCGGTTTCTGTGGTTGGCTTGTCCATACTCGTGCCCCTGCAGACAGAAGTGGCCCGGACTGCGTCCTCCTGCAAGCAACCTTTCAGCGCATGGTTTCGCCCAGCTTGCCATAGCGAAAGCCCAACCTTGCTGTAGCCATATTAGCCGGATATCAAGATCATGCTATAATTCATTGAGTCTACATGGATTTCCGGTCCGGCTGGCAGGCCTTGGAGAGCATGGCGCGTGCACTGGTGAAAGTTCTAGCGATCGCGGCCTTAGCCCTGGTGGCCGGGCTCGCGGGGTGTTCGGCCGGGTCCGTGCTCGACAAGCTCCCCGCCGATATGGGGCTGCCCGCTGGCGCGCCGGCACGCCCGGCAACGCCATACGAGTATCCGGCGGTGCATGACATGCCGCCCGCCCGCGCGACGGTACCCATGACCGAGGAGGAACAGGTCAAGCTCGAAAAGGAGCTGGCCAATGTTCGCGACCGCCAGGAAGGCCGAACACAAACGCCCAAGAAGCCTGCTCCGAAGCCAAAAAAACCGCCAAACGACGGCGAAAGCGGGCAAACCGCTGGCGCCAAGCCGAACCCGTGATAAAAGCCAGCCGGGGTAACTGCGGGCTGGATAGGGCAGCCGACCTTAAGGTTTCAGCCGATGGATGAGTTTTACCGCATTCTCCGCTTGCCGCCGTATGTGTTCGAAGAGGTGAACAAGGCGAAGGCGCGAGCCCGCAATGCGGGGGCGGACATTATCGATCTCGGCATGGGCAATCCCGACTTGCCCGCGCCCGCGCACGTGATCGAAAAGCTCAAGGACACTTTGGGCAAGCCGCGCACCGATCGCTATTCGGCGTCGCGGGGCATTCCCGGCCTTCGGAAGGCGCAGGCGGCCTACTACGATCGCCGCTTCGGGGTGAAGCTCAACCCCGATACGCAAATCGTTACCACGCTCGGTTCAAAGGAAGGCTTTGCGAACGTTGCGCAAGCCATCACCGCACCCGGCGACGTCATCCTCGTCCCGAACCCGAGCTATCCCATCCATGCCTTCGGCTTTCTGATGGCGGGCGGGGCCATTCGTTCCGTTCCGTCTGAACCAACGCCCAACTTCTTTCACACTCTAGAGCGCGCGGTCGTGCATTCCATCCCGAAGCCGACTGCTGTGGTCGTGTGCTATCCGGCGAATCCGACCGCGTATGTCGCGACGCTCGACTTTTACAAGGACCTGGTCGCTTTCGCCAAAAAGCATGAGATCCTGGTGTTGTCCGATCTTGCTTATGCGGAAGTTTACTTCGACGACAGTCCGCCGCCTTCGCTACTGCAGGTTCCCGGGGCGAACGACGTGGCGGTTGAATTCACCTCCATGTCGAAGACGTTCTCGATGCCGGGCTGGCGCATCGGCTTCGCGGTCGGAAACGAGCGCATCATCGCGGCGCTCGGTCGGGTGAAATCGTATCTGGACTACGGCGCGTTTACGCCCGTGCAGGTAGCGGCGACGGCGGCGCTTAACGGCCCCGAAGATTGCATCAAGGAGATGCGTGCGACATACAGGCGTCGGCGAGATGTGCTGGTCGAAAGCTTCGCCCGTGCTGGATGGCACGTGCCAACGCCGCGGGCATCGATGTTTGCCTGGGCCCCGATACCCGAGCCGTTCAAAGCGCTCGGCAGTGTGGAATTTTCCAAGCTGTTGGTGGAAAAGGCCGACATCGCGGTCTCGCCAGGCATTGGCTTCGGCGAGTACGGCGAAAACTTCGTTCGCATCGCGTTGGTGGAAAACGAGCAGCGCATCCGCCAGGCCGCGCGCAATGTCCGCCGTTTTCTCGAACACGCGCCGGAGCAGTTGCACAACGTCGTTCCGCTCGCGACGCGTCGCTGACAACGGGCAAGAAAGTTTCATGGCGCAAGCCCGAGCGCATGATCCCGAAAAATGGAAAGCGGTTTTCGGATAGCGTCATGCGCAACTCATCACTAAAAGTCGGTGTCGCCGGATTGGGCACGGTCGGTGCCGCCCTGGTTTCCCAGATCGCGCGCCAGCGCGATGCGCTGAGCGCGCGTTGCGGTCGGGCCATCGAAGTTGTCGCAGTCTGCGCGCGCGCCCGCGCCAAGGATCGCGGCGTCGATGTCAGGAAAATGAAATGGTTTTCCGACCCGCTAGCACTTGCGCGCGAGCCGGACATTGACGTTTTCGTGGAGCTGATCGGCGGTGCCGGCGATCCGGCCAAAGGAGCGGTCGAGGCGGCGCTCGCGTCCGGAAAGTCGGTCGTAACTGCCAACAAGGCCTTGCTTGCCCGACACGGCGTCAAGCTTGCCGCGATTGCGGAAAGCAAGCACGCTGCGCTGAATTTCGAGGCGTCCGTCGGTGGCGCCATTCCCATCGTCAAAACGCTGCGAGAGGGATTGGCGGGCAATTCCTTCGAGCGGATCTATGGAATTCTGAACGGCACCTGCAACTACATCCTCACCAAGATGGAGCAGGAAAAAATGGCGTTCGAGGCGTGCCTGAAGGAAGCGCAGCGGCTGGGTTATGCCGAGGCCGACCCCAGTTTCGATATCGAGGGACACGACACCGCGCAGAAGCTGGCGATTCTTGCGAGCCTCGCGTTCGGCACGAGGGTCGATCAAAGTGCGGTCTACGTGGAGGGCATTTCCTCGATCACGCCGGCCGATCTTTCGGCGGCCGATGAACTTGGCTACCGCGTGAAACTATTGGGCGTTGCCGTCAAAACGACGAAAGGCATTGAACGGCGCGTACACCCGACGATGGTGCGCAAAGACTCGGCGATCGCTCAGGTCATGGGCGTGACCAATGCGGTTACGGTCGATGCTGTTGACATTAACCCACTGACCCTGGTCGGGCCCGGGGCAGGCGGGGCCGCGACGGCTTCGGCGGTCCTGTCCGATATCGGCGACATCGCGCGGGGCGTTCGAACGGCGCCATTTGGACGGCCCACGGCTCGGCTCACGGACGTCCGAAAGGCGCCAATGCAGCGCCACGAAGGTGGCTATTACATACGCCTGGTCGCACGGGACAAGCCGGGCACGGCGGCGACCATTGCCAAACGCCTTGCCGAACAGGAAATTTCACTCGAATCCATTGTGCAGCGCCACGACCCCGCCCATCTAGGCCGGGATACCAAGGCAGGCTCCGTCCCCGTTATTCTCATTACTTATGCAACCACCGAGGACGCGGTGCGGAAGGCCCTTGCGGCGGTGGGGCGCGATAGGGTGATCTCAGGGCGACCACAGGTTATTCGGATCGAAAAAAACTGAGGGGCCCGGACAACGAGGCCCGCGCCTCTGAGGAGAGCGTCAAATGCCGAGCATTACCGTCCAGCCGGAGTTTTTGCTGGAGCGTATTCTCAGTCTCGAGATCGTACGCGTCACCGAACGGGCGGCGGTATCCTCGGCGCGCCTGCGCGGTCACGGCAAGGACAAGGCATCCGACCAGGCTGCGGTCGATGCCATGCGCCGCGAACTCAACAAATTGCCGATCGACGGTACGGTCGTGATCGGCGAGGGCGAAATCGATGAAGCGCCGATGCTTTTCATCGGCGAAAAGGTCGGGACAAAGAACGGGCCG
>DASRAF010000065.1:0-9368 GCA_035638295.1 Pseudolabrys sp. | reverse complement strand
CGACGTACCCGGCGGCGCGCCGGTACTGGTCGATCTGATCAGGCCCGTAGGAGGCGAGGCCACCGTTCAAAGGGTAGTAGCGGAACGGATAGACGTTCGGCAGGCGGAGCCGCGTGGCTAGTGCAATGATCTGATTGCGATGAATGAGCGCCGACGCGCTTGCCGTCACGATCAGGCCGCCGTTCGGCTCGCGGGCGAATGCAACGACGGCGCGCTCGATCTCGCTGGCGTCGCGCGTATGGATCGGGCGCAGCTCGACCCCCCGAGCGACGGCGCCACCGAGTCGCCTGCTATTCCCGCGGTCGGTATAGCTAGTGTCGATGACGCCCGGGCGCCGGCGTCGCCTCGCCCACGCGATCGCTCTCGAATCGCAGCAGCTTGACCACGCGATCGCGTACCGTGCCGGACAGTTCCAGCCGAAGCGCCCAGTCGCCGTACATTTCGAGCGCAATGCGCGCCCGATACGTGCCCTTGTCCTGCTCCTCGGTCGCCTTCACCGGCCGCACATTATGGGCCGCCGGCATCGAAGGCATGTCCGCTCCCACCGTCAGTGTGAGGCCCGACAAAGGTTCGCTCGTGCGGGCATTGGCGAGCTTGATAATGCAGTCGTATTGGAGCTTCTCGGCCGGCTGGCAGCTGACGTCGGCCTTGGCCCGGATCTGCGCATGCGCGTTTTCGAGACCGCAAGGCGCAAGCATCGCGAGCGTCGCTATGACGTAAGTTGCCGACTTCACGGCCATCCTCCAGTCGCTCAGGCGCTGTTTCCCCTCGGTTTCAGGCTTGACCGCCGTGCCCATAGGGAAACTCGCCGCCAGCCACGGCCGATCTTGTGCACCACCATCTCGTCGAGCAAACCGCGCGGGCGCACGATCAACAGCAAGGCAACGAGCCCGCCGAAGATGATCATGCGATACCCGGCCAATGCTCTTATGGATTCCAGCAGGCCGATGTCGATCAGAACGCCAAGCAGCGGACCGAATGCGGTCCCCAGCCCGCCGATCAAGCCGTAGGCGAGGCTGTGAACGCCGAGCATGATATCGAAAATGCGTGGCTCCACATAGGTCGTCAGGTGGGCATAGAGCCCGCCGCCAATTCCGGCGAGCGTCCCAGCGATCCCAGCGGCGAGCACCTTGCGGCGCGCGACGGGAATTCCCTGCAATTCGGCGAGTGTTTCATCCTGGCCGATCATCCGGAAGATGACACCGAGCCGCGAGCGTTCCAGCAGCAGCAATCCCAACATCGCCGCCGCGAGCAATGAATAGATCAGCAGCAGGAACTGAAAGGCGTCGATGTTGTGGTCGAAGATGTAACGAATGTTGCGAAATCCGTCGGTCCCGTTGGGCCCGATCAACTCGCCGTCGATCGAAATCTGATAACGGAACAGCTCGAAGAGAATCCGCACCATCTCCGCGAACGCCAAGGTCGCGATCGCGAAGTAGAGGCCGTGCAGCCGCAGCGTCGGCACACCGACCAGCAGCGCTGCGCCGCCGCTGACCGCTGCGCCCCAAACGAGGGCCGCTGTCAGCGACCAGCCCCACAAGGCGGTTGCTATTCCCGCGGCATATGCCCCGATCGCGAAGAAGGCTTGCTGGCCGAAAGAAATCTCTCCGGTCAGCAGCAGCAGATAGGCGGACAGCGCGACGAACGAGATGACGCCGATATTGGACAATACCCCGATGAGATAGTCGTCCATGGATCAAGCCTTCGGCGGCATCGCGGGTTCGGGCGCGCGGCCGAGCAATCCCCGCGGACGCACCACCAGAAATGCAAACAGCACGACATAAGCGACGAGATCGCGAATCTGCGGCCCGAAGTACCATTGGCTGTTGGCCTCCACGATGCCCAGCAGCAATCCGCCGACAACCGCGCCGGGGACGGATCCGAGTCCCCCGATCATCATGGCGATCAGGCCCTTCAATGTCGCCCACATACCGAACATCGGCGTGACCTGCTGGTCGACCGCAAGCACGAGGAAGCCGGCAGCGCCGCCGACCGCCGAGGCGCCCGCGAATGTCAGCAGCACGGCCGTCCGCACATTGATCCCGACCAGATGAGCCGCGACCGGGCTGCCAATGATGGCGCGCAAGGCAAGGCCGAAACGCGTGTGATAGAGCGCGAGATGCACGGCCGCCGCCAGTGCGAGCGCGCAGACCAGCATGATGAGATGATCGACTCGTACCAGGAAGGGCCCGAATTCGAGCGGCGCGACGGTTGCGAGCGGTGGAAAGGGATAAGTATGGCGGGGCAAGACCAGGATCGCCGCCTGCTCGAGCTGCATCCAGATCGCGAAACTGGACACCATTGATGCGATGGCGGCGCCGGCTTTCATCGGCGCGAAACAGAGCCGCTCGACATAGATTCCGGCGATCACCGCCCCGAGAACCACGGCGCTCGCAACCGCGAGCGGCCCGGCCCCGTAGTACAAATAGAGGACGGTTCCGAAATAGCCACCAATCATGATGGACGGGCCATAGGCCAAGTCGAGCCTGCGCATCACGCCGAAAATCAGGGTGAAGCCGAGCGCCAGCAGCCCGTAGGACGAGCCGATCATCACGCCGTCGAGGGTGTTCTGGACGAGGTCGATCATCGGCCTCTACCGCGGTTGCGTCAGCCGGCCGCGCGGCGCGTCCCCAAATAAGCGCGTTGGATGACCTCATCTTCGGCCAGCTGGCCGGGCATTCCCCTGAACGTGATGCGCCCCTGCTCCATCAGCAAGAAACGATGAGCCACCTGCAGTGCCATGTGCGCGTTCTGCTCGACCAGGAAGATGGTGGCTCCGTCGCGATTGAGGTCGCGGACGATATTGAATATCTCCGTGACGACAAGGGGCGCGAGCCCCAGCGACGGCTCATCCATGAGCAGCACGCGCGGCCGCGACATGAGCGCGCGGGCGACCGCGAGCATCTGCTGCTCCCCGCCGGAGAGAGTGCCGGCCAATTGCTCGGTCCGCTCGTTCAAACGTGGAAAGAGGGCATACATCCGCTTGAGATCGGCATCGATGCTGACCTTGTCGTTGCGCTGATAAGCGCCCGCGAGCAGATTTTCGCGCACGCTCATCTGCGGGAAGACGAGCCGGTTCTCGGGCACGAGCGCGATGCCATGCGCGACGATTCTGGCCGGCGAGAGTCCGACCAGCTCGGTGCCGGCGAGCCGGATCGAGCCGCGGCGCGGATGTAAGAGACCGGCAATTGTCATCATCAACGTGGTCTTGCCCGCACCGTTGGGGCCGAGCAGGCAGGTGATTTTTCCGGTCTCGACCTGCAGCGACACGCCTTTCAGCGCGTCGATCTTACCGTAGGCGGTGACGAGGTCGGATATGTCGAGCATCTCAGTCCTCATGCGACCGCGGCGGTGCCGAGATAGGCCTCGCGCACCGCGGGGTCCGCCTGAACGAAAGCAGGCGTTCCTTCCGCGATCTTCTGGCCGAAATTGAGCACGGCGACGCGGTCTGCCACCGACATGACCAATTCTACATGGTGCTCGATCAAGAGCACGGTGATGCCATCCTGGCGCAGCTTGCGGATTCGGCTGTCGAGTTGATCGACTTCCTCGGCGTTCATACCCGCTGCCGGCTCGTCGAGCAGCAGCAAGACGGGCTTCGCAGCAAGAGCACGGGCGAATTCGAGCCGCCGCTGCTCGCCGAATGCCAGATTGGCTGCCAATTCATCACGCTTGTGCGCAAGATCGAAAAACTCGAGCGTCCGGTTGATCTCCTCCCACGCGCCGTTCGAGCCGCCAAACCAGCGGCGGAGAAAATTCTGGTTGCGCTGCTCGCCGGAATTCTGCGCGACCCAAAGATTCTGCCAAACCGTCAATTGTCCGAACAGGCGTATATTCTGGAACGTGCGTGCAATTCCAAGCGTCACACGCGCATGCGGCGGCAGCCGAGAGATGTCGGCACCGTTGAAGACGACGCGGCCTGCGGTGGGGGGAAGCAAACCGCATATGAGATTGACGATCGTGCTCTTGCCCGAGCCGTTCGGGCCGATCAGGCCAACGATTTCCCCGCGCGCAACGGCCAGATCGATGCCGTCGACCGCGCGGACGCCTCCAAAATGCTTGGTGAGCCCCTGCAGATCAAGCACCGTTGCCATCCTTCCTCGGGACGATCAGCCGTTTGAGGGCAAGCACGGCCCCAGCGTCGAGCAATCCGCGGGGGCGCACATTCATCGCGAGCACGATCAACCCGCCGAACAGCAGATTGCGCCAATCGCCCATGAAGCGAAGACCTTCGATCAGGAAGCCCTGGACGAAGACGACGGCGAGCAGGGTTCCGAACACATTGGAAAGACCGCCGAGAATCGGATAGGCGATGGCGAAGGTCGCCAGCACGACGCCGAACTGCAGATGCTCGATATGCGTCGTGTAATGCGCGAAAATGCCGCCGCCGATGCCAGCGATGACGCCGCCGATCGTCATCGCGGAGACCTTTACGGCAGTAATGTTGATGCCGGCGCTTTGTGCGGCGAGCTCATCCTCGCCGACCGCACGCAATACGGCGCCGGCGCGCGATCGATCCAACCACCATACGCCGGCCATCACCAGGGCGACCACCGCCCAGATGAAGAGCATCACGTCAAGCGTCGTCCAGCCATGCTCGGGAAAGTAGCGGATCTGGCGGAAGCCCTCGGCGCCGTGGGGACCGAGTTTGAGATTTCCGGCCTGCACTTGATAGGTGAAATTGAAGAAGAACAGACGCACGGCCTCTCCGAATGCGATGGTCGCCACCACGAGCATCAGGCCCTTCACCCGCAAGGCGGGGAACCCGACGGCGCAAGCCATCACGCCGGCGACCACGGCAGACGCGCCGAGGGCGGGGACAAGCGGCCATTGCGCGAGCACCGTAAGCATGCCGGCGACGTACGCGCCGATCGCGAAGAAGCCGGCCTGTGCGAGACTGACCTGGCCGGTGAGCAGCACGCAATAGGCGGACAGTCCGAGCAGCGTATGAACGCCGATGATCTGCATAAGTCCGAGGTAAAAATCCATCGGGTTGTGCCCCGCCTTCAATCCCGCCCAACCGGCATCGCAAACACGCCGCCCGGCCGGAAAATGAGGAAAGCGAACAGCAACAGCATGATGTAGAGATCGCGCTCCGATACGCCGCGGAAGAACTGGAAAGCGTTTTCAAGACCGCCGACGACGAGGCCGGCGATGATGGCGCCCGGGATGCTCCCGAGCCCTCCGATCACGGTGACGATCAGCCCCTTGACGGTCAAAGGCAGCGAAAGCAGCGGCGACAGCATGCCGATGGCCGCCCCTGTCATGGCTCCGGCAATGCCGCCGACCACGCCGGTAATGACGAATGTGACAACGTTCACGCGCGTGATGCTGATGCCGCAGAGCTGCGATGCCGTGGGCTGCTGCGACACGGCGCGAGTGGCGAGGCCGAGCCTGGTTCGATAAAGCAACAGCAGCAGGACAACCATGCACGCACAGCTCAGAGCGAAGACGAACATCAGATCGCCGCGCAGATTGAACGGCCCTGCCGAAACGATCACGTCGGAAAACAGCGCCGGATAATTGAGCGGAACGCCGGCCGTCGTGTGCACGATGATTTCATCGATCAGGAGCAGCAATCCGACAGTGGACATCAGGGTTGCCAGCGGGTTGGCAAGCGGAATGAACTTGAAGCCGACGAGATAAACGAGGCCGCCGATGACTCCGCCTGCCGCCGCCGACGCCAGGAATACGAGGATCGCGGGCGCCTTGATGCCGGCGACGATCAGAAGGCTCGCGTAAGCGGCTCCGATCGAGGCTGCGGCATAGGACAAGTTGATCTTGTGCATCACGCCGAAAACGAGCGTGAAACCAATTCCCAGCAATGCATAGGTCGCGCCGAACAGCACGCCATCGGCAACCGACTGCACAGCGTCGATCAGGTCGAGCACGTCCACGTCAATGGCCGCAACTGGTCAGTACCGATGAATGATTGACGGCAAGGCGACTGATTGACAACAAGGCGGCGGACCGCCGGTGCGGCCCGCCGAAATGCTCGGGCCGCTTCACGACGATGGCTTGTGCAGGACCAGCCAGCTTCCGTCCTTGGCATGGACGTAGAGGAACGGCTTGATTGCTTCACGATCAGCGGTGCGTCCGACCTTGCCCAAGAGGCCGTTCGTCTCTTTCAACGCCGCTAGGCCTTCGCGCATCTTGTTGCGGTCGGCCTGCACGGTGTCGGGCTTCGCCATGATCTTCTGCTGCTCGATCACATCCTTGAGGATGAACATGATCTCGTACGCCGCGGCGCTGTGCAGATCGGCGCTTCCACCGAACTTGGCGACGTTCTCGGCCGCTTTCTTGGCCTCCGGCGTCACCGGCGCGAAACTCGTCGGAATGATGATGCCTTCCGCTTGCTTGGCGCAGCCCTGCAGCGTTTCGATGCTGGACGAGCTGGTGAGGCCGATCAGGAGCTTGGGCTTCACGCCTTGACGTTCCATCTCCTTGAGCACGCCGCAGGTCGTGAAGGGATGCGCCGATATCGCGACGATATCGGCATTGGCGCGCTTCATGTCGCGGACCTGGGTCGAGAAGGTGGTGTCGTTGAGCAGCCATTCGGATGTACCGAGCAGCTGGAAGCCGTTGGCGTCGGCTTGTGCCTTCATGACGCCGTAGGTTGCATTCGAATGTGCGAAATCTTTCTCGACGCCGCCAAAGATGGTCTTCAGGTCCGGATGCTGCGACTTGATCCACGCGAATAGCGACTTGTACATCTCGAATTCGCTCGGCACGTTCCGGAACGACCACTCGGAGATTTTGGCAAGTCCGCCCTTAGCGGCCACGTCGGCGATGATGGGGAATTGCAGGCCGCTATCGGACGCATCACCCACTTTCTTCTGCAGGATCCCGAAAAGCGATTCGGCCACGTTGGAGCAGGTCGGCCCGACCGCAACGAAAGCGTCGGTCGAGGCAATGCGGCGCACAACCGAGATGCCTTCCTCGGCGTTGCAACGGTCGTCGAGGAATTCGACGGTCAGCTTGGCTTTGCTTCCGTCGCCCAGCGTGACGCCACCGGCCTTGTTGATCTCCTCCGCGCCGGCTTTCATCGCCGCTTCGCTGTTGATGCCGAACACGCGGACGACGCCGGACTTGGCGCCGAAGCCGGTGATCTTGACAGTGCGATCCTGGGCAACCGCGCCCTCGCTTGCAAATAGCGCTGGGACCGCAAGCAGCGTCGCAAATGCGGCAGTCAGAACTCTCATGGGATCCTCCACCTGAAGCGTTGAGCGATTTTTCGCATTTCTTGTTGGTAGGTAAGCCTAACATATGTTCGATCGGTTGCGCCACGAAGCATTGTCGAGCCGCGAGACCGATTCGAACGGCAGCTTCGATCCGCAAGCGCGGAAGAAAATTCAACGAACTGCAGCATGCAGGCTGTTATGATACATATCGAAGCCAACGTTGAGCGACTTAGCCAAATCGCGCTAAGGGAGGAAGAATGTGGCCCAACCAGCCAAGCCAAAGCCAACCGGAAAGCTGCTTCGCAAGGCAAAGACCGGTGGTCTCCGCCGGTCGCGCAAGGCGTCGCTGAGCGGGAGTCGGCGCAACACCGGCAGCGGGCGTGACATCTTCAGGGCCCTGCGACCGAACGCCGCAAATTTCGCAACCCTCACGCCGATATCGTTCCTGCCGCGATCGGCCGAGATCCATCCCGAGCGCATCGCCGTGATCCACGGCGCGGATCGTTACAATTATCGGCAGGTCTACGAGCGAGCGCGGCGACTGGCCTCGGCGCTTGCGCGCGCCGGTATTCGTCCCGGCGACACTGTTTCGGCGATGCTTCCCAACGTGCCCGCCATGGTCGAAGCGCACTACGGCGTGCCGATGCTGGGTGCCGTGCTGAACACGATCAATACCCGCCTGGAACCTGCAACCATCGCCTATATCTTGCAGCATGGTGAGGCCAGGGTGCTGATTACCGACCGGGAATTCGCAGCACAGGTCGGTCCCGCTTTGGCGAAGCTCGAACGGCGCCCGCTCGTCATCGATGTGGACGACGCGCTTTACTCGGGGTCGGGAGAGCGGCTCGGCAGGATCGAGTATGAGGAATTCATCGCAAAGGGCGATCCGAGCTTCGCGTGGACGTCGCCAGCCGATGAAAGCAGCGCGATCGCGCTCAACTACACCTCCGGCACCACGGGCAATCCGAAAGGCGTGGTCTATCACCATCGCGGCACGTTCTTGGAGTGCGTGGGAAATATCATCGCCTGGCCGTTACCCCCGAAGCCGGTCTACTTGTGGACCTTGCCGATGTTCCACTGCAACGGTTGGTGCTTCCCGTGGTCGGTGGTCGCGATGGGCGGCACCCATATCTGCCTGCGCAAGGTTGACCCGGCACTCATCTTTTCGATGATCGCGGAACACCGCGTGACGCATATGTGCGGCGCGCCAACCGTCCTCAACTTGCTCACCTCCGCGCCGGCGGAGCAGCGGCGCAGGTTCGACCACCTCGTCGATATCCAGACCGGCGGCTCGCCTCCCCCGGCCAAGGTGATCAAAGGCATGGAAGAGCTCGGCTTCCGTGTCACTCACATCTACGGCATGACCGAATTGCAAGGTCCGTCGACGCTATGCGTGCCGCAGGATGGATGGGGGAAACTGCCACTCGAAGAACGGGCCGCCCTGACTGCGCGCCAGGGCGTTCGCTATCCGGTGGTGGAAGGCCACATGGTGGCCGATCCAAAGAGCCTGCGACCGGTGCCGCAAGACGGCAAGACCATCGGCGAGATCATGGTGCGCGGCAATACCGTGATGCTCGGCTATCTCAAGGAACCCAAGGCGACTGCCGATATATTCCGCGGCGGCTGGATGCGCACGGGCGACCTCGCAGTCGAGCACCCCGACGGCTATGTCGAAATCAAGGACCGTGCCAAGGACATCATCATCTCAGGCGGCGAGAATATTTCGAGCGTCGAGGTCGAAATCGCGCTCTACAAACATCCGGCAGTCCAGCTTGCAGCCGTCGTAGCGCGGCCCGATCAGAAATGGGGCGAAACTCCCTGCGCCTTCGTGCAGCTCAAGCTGGGCGCCAAGGCGAGCGCAGAGGAAATTATTGCCTTTTGCCGTGACCAACTCGCGCATTTCAAGGCGCCCAAGTCGGTCGTGTTCGGTCCGCTGCCGACGACCGCAACCGGCAAGATCCAGAAATTCGTCTTGCGCGAACGCGCGCGTGCGCTTGAGTAGTCAGTGGTCAGTAGTCAGACGGCAGCGCGCCTTGGTGATTACCGCCCACTGATTCCGTTTCCGGCTAGATCAGCGCACCACCCGCAGCCCTCCGAGCGGGCTATTCGACAAATGATGTCGGTGAGAGCCGAGGAGGTCGCGCGTGATGCCGAGCCCAAGCCCGATGCCGCGAACCTGGCCTTCAC
>DASRAF010000064.1:0-14755 GCA_035638295.1 Pseudolabrys sp. | reverse complement strand
GTCAGCCGCTTTTGTGATGTATGACACAGCCGGAGCATCTGTTGTGATGCACGGCACAGCGGAAGCGGATAATCGAAACTAGTGTGAGGGTAATTCGAGAGCGAAAGCTCTGTTCCGCAAAGCCAGAGGGGACCTCACATGCGCGCCCTGTTCGGCACATCGGACTCGCGATATTCGCAGTCGCTCTTGTAATCACCACTTGGTCAGTTGAACCGACCGTTGGGAAAACTCCCACCGTTTCCGTAGACCCATTTGGTCTGATGACCACCACGACCAATCTGCCGCAAGCGCATTACCAAGATTTTAGCACCATCTACTAACAGATCGCGGGCCGGTCATCTCTGGCTATCTTTGACTGGCTTCATTCAATCCGGTCTCTGACGTGACTAAAATTCTTGTGGTGCTTGCTGCCTTAGATTTCCTGTGTGGTGGTTGGAACATGCGGCCGTTCCCCCACCCACGCCGGACGGGTGGGTTTGCCGATTTTGCCCATTTGATTTATGCGGCGCTCGCGGTCTATGGCAGCGCCTTTTGCGGCATGGCCGTACAAATTGTTCGTACCAAACGGACCACGCCCGGCGTCGTCTGACTAGTGTTTATGATTGTGCTCAATGGGCTTCGAAGCGGCGAGTTCCTGTAATTGAATCTCAAGCGTCGCGGCTTGCACGGCCATTCGGTCATACTCATCGGCAATCGCTAGTATCAGGCGTCGCGTCTCCGGGTCCTGGTAACTTTCAGCCATAACGCGGCATTCTTCGGCTCGGTGACGAAATGCACGTTTGTCAGGCAAGGTCATTCTCGTACGCCTACTCGTCGCCTCGTTTATGTCGAGTAAACGACATAACGCTTGTAGTGTTCCTATACCTCCAGAAAGTCGATCCTTGGTGTAGATGCCGCCCCAGTTTGTGCGCTGCATCACATCAAATTTAATCGCGACGGTCGTGACGGTCGATTATTGGGGCGGCCATGCCGCAACAAAGACGTTTCGATCCGCCAATTCCGCCACCGCTAGCAACACGACGGTGCCCAACTTGCAAGGTGCCGATGTTTCTTTCGACTATCGCGCCGGCCCAAAAAGCAGGCCATGACCAGCGCACATTTGAGTGCGGATCATGCCCTTATACAGAAACAACCACAGTCAAGTTCAAGGCCAACGACTGATCGCATGTTCACGTTTTCGGTCAGCCCCGACAGCAGGGCTTGGTGGCGTATTGGAACGATTATCCCAATCCAACCCGCGATGCACTCGTGGGAGTGTTCGGCATTGCCGTCATCGTGATTGCAATTTGGTTTTTAACGGCGAGGTGACGCGCTATCGTTTGGGGGGCGAACTGAATAAGGTAGCAGCTTGATCAAATGAACCGCTCGCTTCAACTGGCCGAATATCCCAGACACTGCGCCGCAATCGTTTTTAAATTTTTTTGTTGCGAAAACTGTCGGCACGTGTCGGGTCTGTGCCGACTATTTTCGTAACCAGCTGTTAACAGCGTTCTTGTAGAATCGTGTATCCGGCAAACTGCGCGCGCTCACCAATGTCACTTCAAGGCCCGCTGATCGTGGTCGCCGAGCACCCGGCCACAGGGCTCGTTGAAGCCCTGGGAACAGCCGGAGCCTTCCCCATCATAGAGACCAAATGGGCGGATGCGCCGGCAGCATTCCTGACCGTCAAGCCATCGGCCGTTGTGGTGGCCGAACCCGGCCCGCCTGCGAATGACGAGGCGGCACGCATGCTTTGTCTTCAGGTCGCCACTTTTAATGGCCCGGTCGTGCCAGTGATCGCGTGCGTGCGGGGCGACGAGGACGCGGCTGTACCAATTGCGCTGCCTGCGGATGAGGCCCTGCCCGTCCAGCGGTTGCTTGCGCGCCTACAGTCGGCCATGCGCGTCCGCGCGCTGCATGACACCGTGCTGCGCCGGATCGAATTGTTCGCATCACACGACGGCAAGTTGCCAATGTTGCCGGTCGGCGACGCGCTCGACGACGCAACAGTGCTGATCGCCGGACGTGGTCGACTTTACCCGACTCTCAGCGTCGCAATGGGTGAACGCGTCAGGATCGCTGGCGCTCTGAGCGTTGAGTCCGCGGCCAGACATCTCAATGTCCGAGATATCGATGGCATTGTGGTTGGCGATGGCTTCTCTCCACGTATGGTCGAGGCCTTTCTCACTGTGCTCGCGCAAGATCCAAGATTTCGTGACATCCCCGTCGCGGTGATTGGCGAGGCACCACCGGATTTCGCGGATGCACTCCCCAACATCGATCAGGTGGCTGCAGATCCGCGGCGGCTCGTCGCGCGGATGATTCCTTTGGTGCGCAAGCGCGCCTTCGAGGGACGCCTCAAACGGATGCTCAAGTCGCTCGATACCAACGGCATTTTCGATCCGGAGACCGGCCTGCTCACTCGCGCTTCATTCTGGCGTGACCTGAAAAAAGTCGTCGCTGAATCGGCTGACCGCAGCCTACCGCTGTCGGTTGCCCGTTTTTCGTTTGCCAAAACCGACGCGTGGACCAGCCTCGACGCTGCGAGATTGATGACGCGCCTGATCCGCAACATCGATTTCGCAACCCGCGACGAGGATGGCGACATCCTGGCCGTGTTCACGCAGACCGCTCTGCGTGACACGCATGTCATTGTTCGACGCATTGCCGGTGCGCTGAAGAGCAACATGTTGCCGCCGCGCAGCGCCGGTGAGACCCCGAGCGTCCACGTCACGCTGGCAACGTTGAACGCCGCCGACACGCTCGACACCCTGATGCTGCGCGTGGCCGGCGGCCGCATGGTTGCGGCGGAGTAACGCCCGGCCTAGGCTGCCTGTCAACGGGAGCCAGCCATGCCCGATCGACAACCTGTTCGTATCGACGTCGTCTCCGATGTAGTTTGTCCGTGGTGCTTTATCGGCAAGCATCGATTGGATAAGGCGATCGAACTGAGCCCGGGCATTCCTGTCGAGGTGCGTTGGCGTCCCTATTTTCTCAATGACTGGATTCCGCGCGAAGGCATCTCGCGCGAGCAATATCTGACGACGAAATTCGGCTCACCCGAACGTTATAAAAACATCGCCCAACGCGTTGCTGCAGCTGCGTCGGGCGAGGGCCTCATCTACGCCATCGACAAAATCAGCCGGCAACCCAATACGCTCGATGCACACCGGCTGATCCGCTGGGCCGGAGGCGCGGGCAAGGCGGCGGACATGAAGCAGAAGCTGATGGACCTCTACTTCACGGAAGGCGCCGACCTGACAGACCGCAAAGTCCTGGTGCAGGCCGCCGCCGCCATCGGCCTGGATGCCAAGGAGATTGAAAAGTCCCTGGCCGGCGAGAAGGACGTTGCCGAAGTTGAACGTGAAGCACTTTCCGCCAAGGAGGCCGGCATCGAAGGCGTGCCCTGCTTTATCTTCGACGGTAAATTCGCTGTGTCGGGCGCGCAGGCCTCGGAATATCTCGCTGAAGCGATCGCGCGTGTCGCGCAGGGGATGGACGCAGCCGAATAAGTCCGGGCGCATCGTCATGAAAATCACCGCTGCCGTGGTGCAAGAGCGCTCGGGCCCGTTCACCATCGAGCAACTCGACCTGTGTGACCCGCGCGACGATGAGTTGCTCGTCGAAGTCGTCGCCAGCGGCATGTGTGCGACCGACCTGCATGGGCGGGATGCCTATTACCCGACAAAGTTTCCAAAGGTGTTCGGCCACGAAGGCGCCGGTATCGTGCGCGCCGTCGGTAACAAGGTTTCACGCTTCGAGCCGGGCGACCACGTGGTGATGGCCTATCCATGGTGCGGCGAGTGCCCGAATTGCCGCACGCAACGACAAAGCTATTGCGTGCACGCATTCGATCTGAAGATGAACGGCACGCGCGCTGACGGCTCCACGCTTCATTCGAAAGACGGAAAACCGGTCTACAGCGCTTTTTTTCAACAATCCTCCTTTGGCAATTTCACCATCGCCAACGAACGCTTTGCAGTGAAGGTTCGCAAGGAGGCGCCAATCGAGAGCGTTGCCGCACTTGCCTGCGGAGGCCAGACCGGCGCGGGCGCCGTGCTCAATGTGATGAAGCCGCGTGCCGGCGACAGCTTCGTTGTGTTTGGCGTCGGCGCAGTTGGCCTTTCAGGCTTGATGGCCGCGAAGATCGTTGGCTGCGATCCGATCATCGCCGTCGACGTCCATCCGCATCGGTTGGCCCTGGCGCGGGACCTCGGCGCGACTTACCCGATCAATCACAGCGAATGCAAAGATGTTGTTGCGGAAATCAGAAAGATAACCGGGCTCGGCGCGCGCCTTACGCTTGAGACATCGGCGCTTCCCTCGGTATTCCGTGAAGCGGTCGATTGCCTGATGCCTGCCGGCACCTGCGTGCTTCTCGGCAGCGCGCGCAAAGGCACCGAGGTTTCTTTCGAGACACCGTTTTTGCAAAACGGCCGGACTGTTCGCGGCGTGATCCAGGGCGACAGCGTGCCGAAGGAGTTCCTACCCCTGCTGGTAGACCACATCGTCGCCGGGCGCTTCCCGGTCGAGCGTATGATCACCTTCTATCCCTTGGCCGACATCAATCGGGCCGCAACGGAATCAAGCGACGGCAAAGCCATAAAGCCCGTATTACGGATGCCTCACTAGGCGGCCGTCACGCGGCCTTCGCCTGTTCGGCGATCGACACAAGCTTGCGCAATACGGCGGCGGTGCCTTTCAGGCGATCCTGTGGGCGCGGCCAATCCTCGAAGAACACCAATTGTTGGCCCTTGGCCGCCTTCGGGTCGTTGCGCATGCGCACCGCCGACCCCTGCTCGCGGATGAAGGCAATCAGCCCCTCCGGATTGGCAAAGACGTTCTCGCGGAATGACAGCACGATCCCTTTGGGTCCCGCTTCGACCTTCTCGACGTTGGCCCGTCGGCTGAGCGTCTTGATTGCAACCACTTGCAACAGGTGTTCGACTTCTTGTGGCAGTTTTCCGAAACGGTCGACCAGCTCGGCCGCAAACGCGTCGATGGCATGTTCGTCCTCGATCTCGGCCAGCCGCCGATAGAGGGCGAGCCGGACTGACAGGTCCGCGACATATTCCTCGGGAATAAGCAAAGCGGTCCCAATGGTGATCTGCGGCGACCAGCGGTCGGCGACTGGCGCCGAAATCCCGGCTTTTAGGCTTAATACCGCCTCCTCCAGCATCTGCTGGTAGAGCTCGAAGCCGACTTCCTTGATGTGACCTGACTGTTCCTCGCCAAGCAGGTTGCCCGCTCCGCGAATGTCGAGATCATGCGACGCCAGCTGGAATCCCGCACCTAGCGTGTCGAGCGACTGCAGGACCTTGAGACGCCGTTCGGCCTGGACCGTAATCGGCTTGTGTGCCGGCAACGTGAACAGCGCATAGGCGCGCAGCTTGGCGCGGCCCACGCGGCCACGGAGTTGGTAAAGCTGGGCAAGACCGAAACGGTCGGCACGATGAACAATGAGCGTATTGGCAGTCGGAATATCGAGACCGGACTCGATAATCGTTGTCGACAGCAACACATCGTATCTGCCGTCGTAGAATGCGGACATGATGTCGTCGAGCACGGTGGCTGGCATCTGCCCGTGGGCAACCGCGGTGCGCACCTCGGAAACATTCTTGTCAAGGAAATCCTTGGCGCCGGCGAGATCCTCTATCCGTGGGCACACATAGAACGCCTGTCCGCCGCGATATTTCTCACGCAGCAGCGCTTCACGCACCGGAATTGGATCGAACGGCGATACGAAGGTACGCACGGCCAACCGGTCGACCGGCGGCGACGCTATGATTGAGAGGTCGCGCACTCCGGTGAGCGCGAGTTGCAAGGTGCGAGGGATCGGCGTCGCGGTCAGTGTGAGGACGTGCACTTCCGACCGTAATGTCTTGAGCTTTTCCTTGTGCGCGACGCCGAAATGCTGTTCCTCGTCAACGATCAGCAGCGTGAGATCCTTGAACTTGATGTTCTTGCCGAGCAGCGCATGGGTGCCGATCACGATATCCACGCTGCCGTCCGCCAGCCCCGCTCTGACCTTGCTCAACCCCGCACCCGGTACCAGACGGGACGCCTGCGCAATATTGACAGGGAACCCACGAAATCGCTGTGAAAATGTTTTGAAATGCTGACGAGCTAGCAAGGTTGTTGGCACGACTACGGCGACCTGCCTGCCACCGATCGCCGCAGTGAAGGCAGCACGTAACGCGACTTCCGTCTTGCCGAAGCCGACGTCGCCACAGACGAGCCGGTCCATTGGACGTCCCGAGCCGAGGTCCTTGAGCGTCGCATCGATGGCCGCCAGTTGATCATCGGTTTCCTCGTACGGGAAGCCCGCGCAAAACTCGTCATAGGCGCCGGGGCCAACCGTCAGACGGGGGGCTTCGCGCAATTGCCGTTCGGCTGCGATTTTGATCAGTTCACCGGCAATCTCGCGGATGCGGCTTTTCATCCGCGCCTTGCGCGCCTGCCAGTTGCCGCCGCCGAGCCGATCAAGATCGACCGCGGTTTCCTCCGATCCATAGCGCGACAGCAGATCGACGTTCTCGACGGGCAGGAACAGCTTGTCGCCGCCGGCGTAATGAATCTCGAGGCAGTCGTGCGGCGCCCCGGCAGCCTCGATGGCCTGCAACCCCGCGAAGCGACCGATGCCGTGGTCGACATGCACGACCAGATCGCCCGGTGCGAGGCTCGTGGCTTCGGCGATGAAATTCTCCGCCCTGCGAGTCGCACGGCGTGGGCGAATGAGCCTATCGCCAAGGATATCCTGCTCGCTGATGATCGCGGCATCTTCGGTCTCGAAGCCGGATTCGATTCCCAGCACGGCGAGCGCCACCGTCGGTTTCGGAAGAGCAAGCGCCTGCGGCCAGTTGTCGATGAAACGAAGATTTTGGAGCTTGTGATCGGCCAGAACATGGCTCATGCGGTCGCGCGCGCCCTCGCTCCATAGCGCTATCGCAACGCGTTTGCCGTTTGCCTGCTGTGCGAGCACATGTGTACCCAGCGCTTCGAACACGTTGGCTCCGGGCTCGGCTCGTTCAACTGCAAAATTCCGACCACTGCGTGCGCCGACATCGAGGGTGTCCGTCTCAGGAACGGCGAACGGCGTTACCCGGGCGAGTGACGAGGTTTCCAGTCGCTCTTTCCATTCCGGTTCGTCGAGGTAGAGCCGCTCAGGAGGCAGCGGCTTGTAAGGCGGCGTCACTCCGTGCTTCAACGCGTCGCGGCGGGCGTCGTAGTAGTCGGTGATCTGGGTAAACCGCTCATGCGCGGCGTCCTCAGCGAGATACTCAAGCGCAATTGGTGTATCCGGCAGATAGTCGAAAATCGTTTCAAGCTTGTCCTGGAATAGCGGCAGCCAATGCTCCATTCCCGGATAGCGGCGTCCCTCGCTCACCGCTTCGTACAGGAGATCGTCGGGGGGGGTCGCCCCGAACTGCGCGACATAGCCGGTACGAAACCGGCGAATGGTTTCGGTCACGAGCTGGAATTCCGCTACCGGCACCAAATCGAGCCCGCGCAATTGATCATCGCTGATTTGCGTTTGCGCATCGAAAGCGCGGATCGTTTCCAGTGCATCTCCAAAGAAGTCGAGCCGCACCGGCATATCCATGCCCGGTGGATAAAGATCAAGAATACCGCCGCGCACCGCGTATTCACCAGGCTCTCGCACGGTGGATGCGCGGACAAAGCCATTGAGCTCGAGCCAATCGACAATTCCCTGCATGCCGATGACGTTGCCGGGCGCGACCGACAGAGCGTGAGTTGTCACAAAATCCCGAGCCGGGACACGCTGTAGCGCGGCATTCACCGTCATCATCAGCACGGAAGGTTTGTCGCGGCCGCGTACGCGCGCAAGGCGCGACAGTGCCGTCATTCGTTGCGCCACTATCGCAGCGTTCGGGGATACCCGATCGAACGGCAGACAGTCCCAGGCCGGAAACTCCAGCACCTGGACCTCTGGAGCAAAAAATGACAGCGCCCGCGACAGCGTCGCCATTCTCTGCCCATCGCGGCAAACGACGGCCAAAGAAATGGCCGGCGCCTCCTTTTTGGCGGCGATCGCGCGCGCGAGATCGGCGAGCACCAGCCCTTCGGCGCCATCAGCGACCTGCGACAGGGTCAGCGGTTTGCCGGGCTTCAATAGACCGGCTGGTGATTTTCCGGCAACGTTCACACAGCACCCTTAGTGTTAAAATTACGCAAGCGAAGGAACAAGGGCGTGTCGTATTCCGGGGGGACAGGCTCCATCCCGTTCACCCAGGCGAAAATTTGCTGATCCGGCACCTCAAGCCAGCGCTCGATTTCATCGAGTTCGATCTCGCTCAATGAGGTTATTTGCGCGTCGGCAAAGCGGCCGAGCACGAGATCCATTTCCCGAATGCCGCGATGCCAACAGCGGAACAGCAGCCGACGCCATCGCACATCTAGCCCTTCACTCGAAAGGTTCGTTCCAGTACTCACCCAGGTCTCCAACGCCAAAAACCCGGACGGGGCCGGGGCGGGTTATATAGAGGCTTGGCCAAGCCATGTCAGCCGCCGGTTTGCACAGGCCTGCATTGCGTCGAAATTGCGCGCACGCCAGCATGCCCTGATGCGGCCTCTAATCCTCAATCCGCTATTTGCTTCGCTCACCAGCCTGCCTGGCGTTGGGCCGAAGCTTGAGAAGCTTTACGCCTATTTGTTCGATCGTGAGGCGCCACGCGTCGTTGATCTGCTGTTCCACCTGCCGTCGGGGGTCATCGACCGGCGGGCACGCCCAAAATTGCGCGACGCGCTGCCTGACCAGATCGTGACGGTCGCTGTGACAGTCGACAAGCACCGGCCATCACCGCCGCACCGCTCGCGCGCGCCCTATCGAATTTATGCGCACGACGACACCGGCGATCTCACCCTCACCTATTTCAACGCGCGCCGGGACTATCTGGAGAAGCTGCTGCCGATCGGCGAAACGCGCTACGTCTCCGGCAAGGTCGAATTCTACGACAGCACCTTACAGATGGTGCATCCGGACCGTGTCGTGGACGAGGCCGGTTTCGCCACGTTGCCGCTTGTCGAACCGACCTATCCGCTGACCGAGGGTCTCGCGCTGGGCAATGTGCGGCGCGCGATGGACGGCGCTCTCGGTCGCCTTCCGGACTTGCCGGAATGGCAGGACGAGACCTGGGTCGCGCGTGAGCAGTTTCCCGCCTTCGCCCAGGCATTGCGTAGCCTGCACCGTCCGACTGCACCGACGGATATCGCCCCGGAGAACCTGGCCTGGACCAGACTCGCCTACGACGAACTGTTTGCCGGCCAGCTGGCGCTTGCGCTTGTGCGCGCCCACATGCGGCGCCAGGCGGGCCGCGGCTCAGCGAGCGAAGGGCGCCTGCGTGCGCGCATTCTGAAGGCGCTGCCTTATGCGCTCACCCATTCGCAGCAAAAGGCCGTGGACGACATCATTACCGACCTCGCCCGCCCGCAACGCATGTTGCGCCTTTTGCAGGGCGACGTCGGATCGGGAAAGACGGTTGTGGCGCTTGCGGCGGCGGCTGCCGTCATCGAGGCCGGACGGCAAGCGGCCTTCATGGCGCCAACCGAGATCCTCGCGCGGCAGCATCTCGCAACGATTGCCCCCCTGGCCGATGCCGCCGGCCTTCGCGTGGCCATTCTGACTGGACGCGAACGCGGAGCCGCCCGCAAGGAGATCCTGGACCGTCTTGTGCTTGGCGATATCGACTTTCTGATAGGCACTCACGCGCTTTTTCAGGAAGACGTTGCCTTCCATGATCTCGCGCTCGCCGTGGTCGATGAACAGCATCGTTTTGGCGTGCACCAGCGGCTGGCGCTGACTCAGAAGGGCGAGGCCGTGGACGTGCTCGTTCTCACCGCGACACCCATCCCGCGCACACTCGTTCTGACCTTTTTCGGTGACATGGACATTTCCGAACTGCGTGAAAAGCCCCCGGGTCGCCAGCCGATCGATACGCGGACGATCCCCTTGTCGCGCCTTGGCGAGGTTGAGGACGCTGTCGGGCGCGTGATTGCGGAGGGCAAACGCGCCTATTGGGTCTGCCCTTTGGTCGAAGAGTCGGAAAAGACCGACCTCGCTGCCGCGCAGGCGCGTTTTGAGGCCTTACGCAAGAAATTTGGTCGCGAGGTCGATCTTGTTCACGGACGCATGAAAGGAGCGGACAAGGATGCCGCGATGGCCCGCTTTGCCGCCGGCGATACCAGATTGCTTGTTGCGACGACGGTCATCGAGGTCGGCGTTGACGTGCCGGAAGCGACAATCATGGTCATCGAGCACGCTGAACGCTTTGGGCTTGCCCAGCTTCACCAACTGCGCGGCCGCATCGGCCGCGGAGCCGGTGCGTCGACCTGCCTGCTTCTATACAAGGCGCCGCTTGGAGAAATCGCGAAGGCGCGTCTCGCTATTCTGCGCGAAACGGAAGACGGTTTTCGAATCGCGGAAGAGGATCTGCGACTGCGCGGTGAAGGCGACGTTCTCGGAACGCGACAAAGCGGGCTGCCCGGCTTCCGCATTGCGCGCCCTGAGTTGCATGGAAAATATCTTGGCGCGGCGCGCGATGATGCGGCGCTCGTTCTGGGGCGCGATCCAACCCTCTCGACTCGGCGCGGCGATGCCTTGCGGCATCTACTTTATCTTTTCGGGAAAGACGAAGCGATCAAGTTGATCCGTGCCGGCTAGTCATTGGACTGTTTCAGTCTTGCGAGTCGCCTGGGCTGCCCTTGCAGTCGCAGCCAGCGACGCGAGCTTTTTCTGCGCCTCACTGTCCGGCTGGACCATGCCGGCGGAAATCAGCAACGTCATCGCATTTTCGACAGTAATATCGAGTTCAATCAGGTCGCTTCGCTTTACGTAGAAGAAGAATCCGGTGGTCGGGTTGGGTGTGCAAGGCATGAACGCCGAGACGTGCTCGCCTTGCGGTAATTTCTTCACCACATCACCACCGGGCGGCTGGGAGAGAAACACCAGCGACCACATTCCCGGTGCGGGAAATTCTACGAGCGCCACCTTGCGAAAGCTCGAACCGGTCTTTGAGAATAGCGACTCGAAGATCTGCTTCATCGTCTTGTAGATCGGTCGCACGATGGGCATGCGACTGAGCAGGCTTTCGCCCAGTTCGACCAGCGTCCGCCCCACCAGGTTGGCAGTCAGGAATCCAAGGAGTGTGAGGACGACGAACGCAATGATCAGTCCCGTTCCAGGAACCGGCCACGGCATATAGCTTTCCGGACGATAGGTGGGCGGGATCATTGGCCGAACGAAATCGTCGACCCAGGTAATGATCGACCAGACCAGCCAGACGGTGATCGCCAGAGGCCCGGCAACCACAAGACCCGTCAGAAAGTAATTGCGAATGCGAGCGGCAAAGCTTGTCTGCGAGGCCGCCACTTTCGCTACTTCCGCGGCCATTGCGTCGCCCGGCTTTTCCATCTCACTCATAGGCCAAGCTTATTCCACCGTGACCGATTTCGCGAGATTGCGCGGCTGGTCGACGTCTGTGCCGATGGCGGTTGCTGTATGATATGCAATCAACTGCACGGGAATGGCATAAACCAGCGGCGTTACCGCTGACGCCATGTCTGGCAGCGACAGTGTCTCGAGCGAATCGACCGTCGCCTCCCTCGCCCCTTGCGGATCGGTGACCAGGATAATCTTGCCACCTCGAGCGGCAACCTCCTGCATGTTCGAGACGGTCTTCTCGAAAACGCGGTCGTGCGGCGCGATCACGATCACCGGCATGGTTTCGTCGATCAGCGCTATCGGTCCGTGCTTGAGCTCGCCGGCAGCGTAGCCCTCGGCGTGGATGTAGGAAATTTCCTTGAGCTTGAGCGCGCCTTCGAGCGCGATCGGAAAGCTCGTGCCGCGACCAAGATACAGAACGTCGCGCGCTTTGGCCAAATTATGTGCAAGCTTTTCGATTTGCGGTTCGAGCGTGAGCGCAGCGGCCATCAAGCGCGGCACCTCGATCAGCGCGCGCACGAGATTCTGCTCATCCGCCTCGGACATGTGTCCGCGCGCGCGTCCCGCGGCAATGGCAAGACAGGCTAGCGCGCTCAGTTGGCATGTGAAGGCCTTCGTCGATGCGACACCGATCTCGGGGCCGGCCAGCGTCGGCATCACCACGTCGCTTTCTCTCGCAATCGTCGAGGTCGGCACGTTGACCACGGACAGAATGTGCTGCTTGTTTTCCCGCGCATAACGCAATGTCGCCAGCGTGTCCGCGGTCTCGCCCGACTGTGAGATGAAAAGCGCGAGATCACCTGCCTCGAGCGGTGCGCCGCGATAGCGGAATTCCGAGGCGATATCGATCTCCACCGGCAGCTTCGCAAAACGTTCGAACCAATATTTCGCGACCAGTCCGGCGTAAAACGCC
Source organism: Pseudolabrys sp. (assembly GCA_035638295.1). Taxonomy (GTDB): domain Bacteria; phylum Pseudomonadota; class Alphaproteobacteria; order Rhizobiales; family Xanthobacteraceae; genus Pseudolabrys. The sequence goes on along the minus strand of DASRAF010000064.1, from coordinate 2,402 downwards.
GTGCCGCAGGCAGAAATCGACAGTCGCTTGAGCTTTGCCCAGTCGAACGGAAGCTTGCCGGGCAGCGCGACACCCTCGTTCACCATGTCGATGTAGTGGGCAAGCGTATGGCCAACGACCTCAGGCTGTTCGTGGATCTCCTTCGCCATAAAGTGTTTGTGGTTGCCCTTGTCGACAAGTTGCGCCGAGGCAGTCGATTTGACGATCGTCCGCTCGACCTTGGCGCCGTTCTCGTCGTGGATCTCCGCGCCCTTGCGAGTAAGCACCGCCCAATCGCCGTCGTCGAGGTAGGCGATGGTGTCCGTAAACGGGGCAAGCGCAATTGCGTCCGACCCAAGATACATCTCGCCCTTGCCGTAACCGACAGCAAGCGGTGACCCTTTGCGCGCCCCGATCAGCAGATCGTCGTTGCCAGTGAACAGGAAGGCCAATGCGAAAGCGCCGCGTAACTGCTTGAGCGCGGAGGCAACCGCGGCAGCCGGCGATTTGCCGTCCTTCATTTCTTGCGAGACCAGATGCGCGACTGCCTCGGTGTCGGTTTCGCTGACGAATTTGCATCCCTTTTTGGTCAGCCGCTCGCGCAGTTCGCGAAAATTCTCGATGATGCCGTTATGAACGACCGCAACGAAATCGGTGGCGTGCGGATGGGCATTGTCTTCGGTCGGCCGGCCATGCGTTGCCCAGCGGGTATGACCGATACCGATATTGCCCCCAAGCGGTTCGCGATCGAGCCGAGTTTCGAGCGCGCGCAACTTGCCTTCCGCGCGACGCCGGCCGAGCACGCCGTGGTCGAGCGTGGCAACGCCGGCCGAATCATAGCCTCGGTACTCAAGGCGCTTGAGGGCGTCGATCAGTTGCTCTGCAACCGGTTTCGTTCCCAGGATTCCGACTATTCCGCACATCCGTCCGGATGGCCCCTTTGCCCGTTACCTATCGTTTAGCGGCCCATGGCCGGTTAACGGAAATCACAACGCATTTCGGCGTGTGACTCAGGATTTTTTGCGTTTCTTTCCGGCCAGGTTCTTGCCCAAGGCCTTGACCTGCCGCAAGCGTTTTGCCCAGCCTTCCTTAACCGCCTGTTTGGCGCGGGCAATCGCCAGGGCGCCGGCTGGAACATCCCGCGTCAACACCGTCCCGGTGCCGACATAGGCGCCATCACCCACTTTGATCGGCGCAACCAGAGCGGAATTCGAGCCGATGAATGCACCCTTGCCGATATCGGTTCGGTGTTTGGCGACGCCGTCATAATTGCATGTGATGCTGCCGGCACCGATATTGGCGCCCTCGCCGATCCGTGCATCGCCAATATAGGCGAGATGATTGGCTTTCGCCCCGGCCTCAATCGTCGCCTCTTTCACTTCGACGAAGTTCCCGATGTGGACGTCCTCGCCGAGATCGGCGCCGGGACGCAGCCGAGCGAACGGACCGACCCGCGCACCCTTGCCGACATGCGCGCCCTCAAGATGCGAGAACGAACGGATCGTCGCGCCATCGTCGACTGAGACGCCCGGGCCGAACACGACGTGCGGTTCAATGGTGACGTCCTTTCCGAATTTGGTGTCGGCCGACAAATGCACCGTTTCTGGCGCGACCATCGTTACGCCGCCTTCAAGCGCCGCCATGCGCAGGCGCTGTTGCAGAACGGCTTCGGCTTCGGCAAGTTGTACCTTCGTGTTGATGCCGCGCACGTCATCCTCCGAGGTTTCGATCGCCACAGCCGTCAGGCCCATACCGCGGGCAACGACTACGGCGTCGCTGAGATAGTATTCGCTTTTGGCATTTGCATCGCCGATACGATCGAGGATGGCGAGCGCTTGCTTGCCGTCCAGCGCCATCAGGCCGCCATTGCAGAGACCGATCTTGCGCTCTTCTGCCGTTGCGTCGCGCTCTTCACGGATGGCGAAAAGTTCGTGTCCGCGCATCAGGAGTCGTCCGTAGCCCGTCGGATCGGCCGGCTTGAAGCCGAGAACTGCCACGGCCGCACCATCGGCTAGCGCACCGCGTAGTCTCGACAGGGTCTCCGCCTGCACCAAGGGCGTGTCACCGAACATCACCACCACGTCGTCGACACCGCGGGAGATGGCCTTGCGCGCAGACAGGACGGCATGAGCGGTCCCGCGCTGCTCGCGCTGCTCAAAAATTTGCGCTTTCGGCGCGTACTTGTGCGCATCGGCCGTAACCGCCTCATGGTCAGGCCCCACGACGATCGCCATATCCTCGCTTCCCGCCGCGCGCGACGCCAGGATCACATGGGCGAGCAGCGAGCGTCCGCCGAGAGCATGCAGCACCTTCGGCATGTGCGAGCGCATACGGGTGCCTTCGCCCGCCGCGAGGATGATCGCAAGGCATGTTCGAGATGGCATTCGCAGCTGCTCAAGTGTCCTGAGGTCCGGCGCATCCCA
>DASRAF010000063.1:0-25150 GCA_035638295.1 Pseudolabrys sp. | reverse complement strand
CCGTCGCTGTCGGGGCCGAAACGCCCGCAAGACCGTGTCGCTTTGAAGGAAGTCAAAGCTGGTTTCGCCAATTCGATGGACAAGGAATTCGGCAAGAGCGCCGAAGCCAAGAAGCGCGTAAAAGTCTCCGGCAAGAACTACGACCTCGGCCACGGCGACGTTGTCATTGCCGCGATCACTTCCTGTACCAATACCTCCAATCCGAACGTCATGATCGGTGCCGGCCTGCTCGCGCGCAAAGCCGCGGCGAAGGGCCTGACTGCCAAGCCCTGGGTGAAAACATCGCTGGCGCCAGGTTCGCAAGTCGTCGGCGAGTACCTCGAGAAGTCCGGTCTGCAGAAAGATCTCGACAAGCTCGGCTTCAATCTCGTGGGCTTCGGATGCACGACCTGCATCGGCAATTCCGGTCCATTGCCGCCGGAGAATTCGAAGGCGATCAACGACAACGATCTCGTGGCGGCCGCAGTCCTGTCCGGCAATCGCAACTTCGAAGGCCGCGTCAATGCCGACGTGCGCGCCAACTATCTCGCTTCACCGCCGCTGGTCGTTTCTTATGCAATCGCCGGCTCGATGAATGTCGATGTCGCAAGAGAGCCGCTCGGCGTCGACCAGAAAGGCAAGAAGGTTTTCCTGAAGGACATCTGGCCGTCCAACAAGGAAATCGGTGACTTTGTTGCCAAGAACATCACCAAGCAGATGTTCACCAAGAAATACGGCGACGTGTTCAAGGGCGATGGCAACTGGCGCAAGATCAGCATCAAAGGCGGCATGACCTACGACTGGGACAAAAAGTCCACCTATGTGCAGAATCCGCCGTACTTTGTTCACATGGGGCATCATCCCAAGCCGCTTGAAGACATTGTCGATGCGCGCGTGTTGGCGTTGCTTCTCGATTCGATCACCACGGACCACATTTCACCCGCCGGTTCGATCAAGGTCGACTCGCCGGCCGGCAAATATCTGGTCGCGCACAAGGTCAAGCCGGCCGACTTCAATCAGTACGGCACACGGCGCGGGAATCACGAAGTCATGATGCGTGGCACCTTCGCCAACATCCGCATCAAGAACCAGATGGTGCCGGGTGTTGAGGGCGGGGTCACCGTCCACCACCCGTCGAAGCAGCGCATGCCGATCTACGATGCGGCCATGAAGTACAAGTCTGACAGGGTCCCGTTGGTCGTCTTTGCCGGCAAGGAATACGGCAGTGGTTCTTCCCGAGACTGGGCCGCCAAGGGTTCCGTGCTGCTCGGGATCCGCGCGGTTGTTGCCCAATCTTTTGAGCGCATCCACCGTTCCAACTTGGTGGGCATGGGCGTGATGCCACTGGTGTTCGAAGAGGGGACGTCCTGGCAGTCCCTCGGCCTAAAGGGCGATGAACAGGTCACTATTCGCGGATTGCATGGCGAACTGAAGCCCCACCAGCGGCTAATTGCCGAGATTGTCTCAGGCAATGGGACTCTGAAACGCGTCCCACTCATCTGCCGCATCGATACTTTGGACGAACTCGACTACTTCAAGAATGGTGGCATCCTGCAGTATGTGTTGCGCCAATTGGCGGGGTGATCGGCAATTTGGTAACAGTGTGCACAGAAAGTTGGCTGCTCACCGCGAAGTGAGTGGCGGGTGATCGAAAGGGCACTCTATAAATCGCCGGGCGAGGCAAGGATTGCGGTAATGAAATGAGCTATCGCCACATCACCTTCGCATTCGCGTTCATCTGCAGCGCAGCCGCGCCAGCCTTTGCCGAGCCGCGCGCAGTTATCGAATTGTTCACCAGTCAAGGTTGCTCGTCCTGCCCGGCCGCCGACAAGGTGCTTGGCGAATTGTCGGCTGACCCATCGCTCGTAACGATGAGTCTCGGCGTTGACTATTGGGACTATCTCGGCTGGAAGGACACGCTGGCATTGCACGGTCATTCCGATCGGCAGCGCGCCTATGCCGGCGCTCGCGGCGATCGTGAGGTGTATACGCCTCAGGTCGTCGTCAACGGTGTTCTGCACGTCCTAGGAAGCGACAAGGCGGCAATCGAAAATGCGATCGCGCAAACGCGGCGCGATCCAGCTGTGCTCTCGTTGCCGGTTAAAATGACTGTCGCAGACGGCAAAGTGACGGTGAATATCCCTGCAGCGCACGGCGAACATCGCAGCGGCGAGGTTTGGCTCTGTCCCATCTCAAAGAAGGTTGCGGTTCAGATCGGGCGTGGCGAGAACCACAATCAAACGCTGACCTATCACAATGTCGTTCGTCGCTGGATTAAACTCGGTGACTGGAACGGTCAGGCGCAGACTTTCACCTTGCCAGTCAATGATATTCCTAAGGGCGACTATTCGCTCAAGGATATTGATCAACTCGATGTCGTCGTTCAAAATGGCGTCGCGGCCAAACCAGGCCGGATGCTCGGCACCGCGTCCACAGAGTGCTGCGGCGCTTCGACAAACTGAAAAATTCAAAATCTGAAGATAAACAAAAATTCGGGCCAGCTAAGGCCGGCCCGAAGGCATTAGGGGATTGAACCGTACGCGGAACTCAACTGGCCCGGCCGATCGAACCCCGGGGGGCTGGGGGGCTGAGGAATCCGGTGCTCGGACCGGACCGGGCCTTTGAGGCAACGGTTGAGTTATCTCAATCCAGAGTGACCAGCGATTGACCGAAATTGGGCGTTATTGTGGGAGCGTTTAACGAGTTCGTGATCGTACGCTGCGATTTTTATACGTTTTTCAGTCACTTCGTGCCGGAAGTAATCACTTGCCGTACGCCGAGAGTGGCGCGATCATCGTTGCAAGCAAAAGGAGGCGCCGTATGACGTTCGGTTCCGGCGAAATCGATCCAAGCCAGTCCCTCGGGGGCGCCGGTACCCCGGTCCGTACCGCGTCCGCCCCCGCGCAAAATCAGGTGACCTTCAGCCGCCGCGAGCTCAATCGCATTCTCGATCTTTATGGACGCAAGGTGGCAGCCGGCGAATGGCGTGATTACGCCGTCGATTTTCTCAAGGACCGTGCGGTGTTTTCCGTGTTTCGCCGTAGCTCGGAAGTGCCGATCTTTCGCATAGAAAAAAATCCGAAACTGGAACGCCGGCAAGGCGTCTACAGCGTGATCTCGGCGAGCGGTCTTGTTGTGCGCCGCGGCCACGAGCTTGATCGCGTGCTGCGATCGATTGACCGTTCACTGGCACTGGTCGCGAACTGATTGGTCACGGCGGCGTGGTTGCCCCGGGCCCGAGCGCGCGCTGCATCAGCACCGTATCGAGCCAGCGATCGAATTTGTAGCCGACGTTTTCGAAAACGCCGACGTGCTTGAACCCGGTTGCCTCGTGCACGCCAATCGAAGCGATCTGATTTGAATCGCCGATGACCGCGATCATCAGGCGAAAGCCGCCTTGGGTGCAGGCCTCGATCAACGCTTCCAGCAGGGCTTTGCCCACGCCGCGCCGGTGCATATCGGGCGCCACGTAGACGGAATTCTCGACGGTGAAACGGTAGGCCGGCCGCTCGCGGTAGGGTGCAGCATAGGCATAGCCGGCCAGTGCGCCATCAAGCTCGGCCGCGAGATAAGGAAATTTCCGCGCCAGCAGTTCGTTCATGCGCCGCGACATCGCGGCCTCGTCGGGCGGCATGAGCTCGAATGAAGCCGTGCCGTAGTCGACCGCATACGCATAGATGCGCGTGATAGCGGGAATATCGGCGGGTGTGGCCGGGCGGATGGCGAGCGTCATGGCAGCTGACGTCAGTTGCGCAAATTTGCCCGGCTGTCGCAACAAAAAAACGCCCGGGCCGAAGCCCGGGCGCTCGTTGCAGTCCGTGTGCTGGCGCTTAGCGGCGGTCGCCGAGGAAGCGCAGCAAGAACAGGAACAGGTTGATGAAGTCGAGATAGAGCGCAAGAGCGCCCATCACGGCCTTGCGGCCGGTGACGGTGCCGTCATCGTTCACGCTGTACATCTCCTTGATTTTCTGTGTGTCCCAGGCGGTCAGGCCCGCAAAGATCAACACGCCAATCGCGGAGATCGCGAAATCAAGCCCGGTGCTCTTGAGGAACATGTTGACGATCATCGCCAGAATGAGCCCGAACAGTCCCATTGTCAGGAACGATCCGACCGGCGAGAGATCGCGCTGCGTGGTGTAGCCGTACAGGCTCAACGCGCCGAACGACGCTGCCGAAATGAAGAACGTGCGCGTGATCGACGCACCTGTGTAGGCCAGAAAGACCGACGACAGCATGAGCCCGAGCAGGCCCGCATAGACCATGAACAGCATGAGCGCTGTGCTTGGCTGCAGAGTCTGGATTCTGAAGCTCATGAAGAACACCAGGCCGAGCGTGACAAGGAACAGCACGATCGTCAGGGGTCCGCTGAAGATGGCTTGGCCAAACGGCGTCAGCGCGGTGACGCGCCCAGCCGCATCGGTGACCACGGCGGCGTTGAAGGTAAGCCAGGCGACGACGCCGGTCAGAGCGACGCCGGCGGCCATGTAGTTGTAGACGCGGATCATGTAGGCGCGCAGCCCTGCATCGATCGCGACATCGCGCGCGGCGCCGAAGCCGCGAGCAGCTACGTTACGGTCGTAGTCCGACATCGAAGTTTCCTCTCTCATGTCCCGGCTTTGCGCCGGTCAAGTCACGCACGCCGGCACAGTGCCGTCGCGCTCGTATCCCGAATCTAATGGTTGGCTAGCCTTGGCGCCAGATCTGGCCTGGTATTGACTCTGCATTATTGCGGAACGTTAACCGTCCGGTGGCGCCATTATACCCGAAATGCCAATGCCAGGGACGGGGTGCACAGTCCGTGGCGGAATGTCGCAAAATCTATAAATTTCTCAATATTGGCGCGGGTTTTTGGCCGAGAGCGAAATAAGTGCCCGCCAATCCAAGGGTTACCGTCACGGCGACTGCCGCCAGTGCAGCCGCCAGAGCCGGTGCGGGAAGCCAGGTGAAAGACAGGTGCATCAGCTGGGCGACGATTAGCCACGCCGCGAGCGAGCCGCCGACGACGCCGAAGACGGCTGTGGCGGTGCCGATCAGCAGGTATTCGATGGCATAGGCCGTGAGAAGGCGAAGGCGCGTCGCGCCGAGCGTCTTCAAGATCACCGCATCATAGACACGCGAGCGGTGACCCGCGGCGAGAGCACCGCCAAGCACCAATGCCGCGGCGATCAGGGTGATGGCGCTGGCGCCGCGGATCGCCAGTACAAGATTTGCAACGATGCTGCCGACAGCTTCCAGAGCATCCTTCACCCGGACCGCCGTGACCGTTGGAAAGCTCGCGGCAACCGAGCGGATAATGGTTGCCTCTTCCGCCGGCGAGCTGCCATTGGGGTAGGTCAGGGTCGCAAGATGGGTGTGCGGCGCGCCGCGAAATGAATTCGACGAGAACACCATGACGAAGTTGATGCCAAGGCTTTCCCAATCGACCGTGCGCATGTTCGCGATTGTCCCTGTGATGTTGCGTCCGAGGACGTTGACAACGACCGGGTCGCCCAACTTCAGGCCGAGGCCATCGGCGATGCGTTTCTCGAACGAAATGAGCGGCGGCCCATCGTAGTCAGCTCCCCACCATTTTCCTTCCACCAATCGCGAGCCGCTAGGGATTTCGTTCGCATAGGTCAGTCCCCGGTCGCTTTGCAGCACCCAGGCTGCATCTTCCTTCGGCTTGATATTTTCAGCGGGGACGCCGCCGGCTGAAACGATGCGCCCTCGCAGCATCGGTACTTCTTCCAATTTTGCCGACGGGGCCTGGGCGTGAAGGAAATCGCCAAACCGCTGAGATTGATCGGCAGGGATGTCGAGGAAATAAAACGACGGCGCTTTCGCCGGCAGTTCGTTGGAGAACTGTCGACCGAGGTTGGCATCGATTTCGATCACGGTCACAAGCAGCGTGATGCCGAGCCCCAATGACAGCACGATGGTCGGCGTCAGCGCGCTTGGCCGATGAATATTGGCCACGGCCATGCGCAAGCCGGTTGCGCGGGGGCGCGGTGCACGGCTCGCCAGCATCATTATCAGCGCAGCGATGACGCGCAGGAGTAAAAAGACGGCGGCAGCAGTGGCGACATAGATCAGCGCCACACGGCGATCGTAGGCCAGCAAGATGGCAAACCCAGCTAAAACAAGCACGGCGAGTGCCGTGAATAAGACATAGCGTTTTCGGGGGCGGCGCGGCTGCAGCTCAACCATGTCGCGGAACAGTTCAGCGACCGGCACATCGTGCGCGCGTCCAAGCGGCCACAGGGCGAAGACAAGCGACGTCAGCAATCCGTATAGCACCGCCAGCAGCAATTCCGGGGGATGCAAAGCGGGCTCCAACGGCAGCGGAATGATCGAGCCGAACACCCAGGAAATCGCGAACGGAAGAATTGCACCGAGCGCGGCGCCGATAACACCTCCGATCAATGCCATCAGCAGGACCTGCGTCAGGTAGATCGTGAAGATGCGGCGGCCACTGGCCCCGAGAGCCTTCATGGTCGCGATCGTGTCGCGCCTTCGGCCGAGGTGACTTTTGACCGCGTTACCGACGCCGACACCGCCGACCAGTAATGCAGTCAATCCGACGATTGTAAGAAATTGCGTAAAGCGCTCGACGTTGCGTTCGAGCTGCGGTGATGCGTTGCTGCGGCCGCGGATATCCCACCCGGCTTCCGGAAGCTGCGTGCGCGCTTCGACGGTCAGCGCCTTGGCGGCAGCATCAGATGCGTCATTAGCAGGTAAACGCAGGCGATATTGCCATCGCACAAGACTTCCCGGTTGCAGCAACCCGGTCGAGCGCAGGGCGTCCTCGCTCACCAGCAAACGCGGGCCGAAGCCGATGCCGGCCGCGAGTTTGTCGGGCTCGCTTGTCAACGTGGCGCGAATTTCGAACGTTGCGTTGCCTATCGCGAGCCGCGCACCGGGGGAAATCTCCAGCCGGGCCATCAGCGTCGGATCGGCCACCGCGCCGAAAGCGCCGTCGCGTTTTGCCAATGCGTCGGGGGGCGCGATCGATGGATCGAGCTTGATTTGGCCGAAGAGCGGGTACGCCGCGTCGACGGCTTTCATCTCGACGAGCGTGGCCTGACCGTTTGGCACGCGCGCCATCGCGCGCAGGGTGGCCGCACTCGAGACCTGGCCATGCGCCTGCAGGAACGCGCGCTCGTTCGGTGCGATTTCGCGCTGAATCAGAGTAAAAGCCAGATCTCCCCCGAGAATGACGCGGCCTTCGCGCGCAAGTCCATCAGTGAGGCTCGCCGCCACCGACCCCACGCCGGCTATCGCCATGCTGCCAAGCGCAATGCAGAGGATAAACACGTAGAAGCCATTCAGGCCGCTGCGCAATTCGCGCAATGCAAAGCGCAAGGGCAGCCAACGGCTCGTCGGAGCGATGAATTTGGTTGCGCTCATGAGTTGCTCACACCATCGACGCGGCCCGAGCGCAGTCGTACGACGCGCGCACACCGCTCCGCGAGCGTGGCATCGTGGGTGACAAGCACCAGCGTGGTCTTTCGTCTTGCGTGACCGGCAAAGAGCAATTCGATGATCTGCTTTCCCGTGTCTTCGTCGAGATTGCCCGTCGGCTCGTCCGCCACCACGATCTCCGGATCAGGGGCCAGCGCACGCGCGACTGCGACACGCTGTTGTTCGCCTCCGGAAAGTTCGGCCGGATAGTGATCAAGCCGTTCGCTCAGGCCTACGGCGGCAAGTTCCTCGCGGGCACGGGCGTGCGCATCCGTCGCTCCCGCGAGCTCGAGCGGGACCGCGACATTCTCAAGCGCGGTCATTGTCGGGATGAGGTGGAACGACTGAAAGACAATTCCGATGTGGCGACCGCGGAATCGCGCCAGCGCGTCCTCATCGAGGGTGCTGAGGTTTCTGCCGGCGACCGCAACGGTTCCGGTGTCCGCGCGCTCGAGGCCCGCCATCACCATGAGCAATGTGGATTTGCCAGAACCTGACGGCCCCACGAGGCCAATTGCCTCGCCCGTGCCTATATGGAGGTCGATATCTTTAAGGATATGAACACGGGCTGCCCCGTGCCCGAGCGAAAGATTGACCCCGGCAAGCGCAATAGCCGGCACCGCCTGGGAGTTATTGGTCATGGCACCTCATTTTTCACAACCCCGCTCATATGGGAGGAATCCGGCCGTGGTCCAGCGTCTTGCCGCCTCGGTTGTGCTGGCGCTGTGCATGTTTGGGCAGGTTACTGCGGTGAAAGCAACCGAACGGCCCGTCAATATAGTGGTGCTCGGCGACTCGCTCAGCGCGGGCTACGGCCTGACACTGGAAGACGCATTTCCTGCGAAGCTCGCGACCGCGCTGAAAGCCAAGGGTGTCGCCGTGGCCATCACCAATGCCGGTGTGTCCGGCGACACGGCATCCGGGGGGCTCGGACGTCTCGACTGGTCGGTGCCGTCTGGAACCGACGCGGTCATTGTCGAGCTCGGGGCGAACGATGCATTGCGCGGTCTCGATCCGACGCTCACCAAGACCGCTCTCGACGAGATCCTGAGCAAACTCGCCGCCCGTCATATCCCTGTCTTACTGGCCGGGATGCGGGCACCCCCGAACATGGGTGCCGATTATGCACGGGCCTTCGACGCGATTTATCCGGCGCTTGCCTCGACTCACCCTGTCGTCTTTTATCCATTCTTCCTGGATGGCGTTGCCGCCGACCCAAAGTTGAATCAGGGCGACGGCCTGCATCCGAATGTTGCCGGCGTTGACGTGATTGTTGCGCGCATTTTGCCGGCGGTGGAAGAGCTTACGAACCGCGCGCGAGCCGGACGCGCATCGTGATTTGAGAGTTTCGCATGCCGCGTCTTTTTACCGGAGTCGAAATTCCTTCCGATGTCGGCCAAGCGCTTGCGACCTTGCGCGGTGGGTTGCCGGGCGCGCGCTGGATCGATCCGGGAAATTACCATCTGACATTGCGCTTCATCGGCGACGTCGACGACGCAACCGCCCACGAAGTTGCCTCCATGCTGTCTCGCGTCAAACGCGGATCGTTCGATCTGCATATGGAAGGTCTGACTTCGTTCGGCGGGCGCAAACCGCGCGCAGTGGTTGCGAGCGTCGCGCCCGCCCAAGCGCTCATAGATGTGCAGGCGGAGCAAGAACGACTGATGCAACGCATCGGACTGGAGCCAGAAGGAAGAAAATTCACGCCGCACGTGACGCTGGCGCGCCTGCGCGAGTCATCGAGTCAGCAGGTCGCCGAATATCTTTCGGCGCGCGGCTATTTTCGGACCTCGCCGTTTCGCGTCTCGCGTTTTGTGCTGTTTTCTTCGCGCGCATCGATCGGGGGCGGCCCCTATGTGGTTGAGGCCAGCTACCCGCTCAACGTCTGAATGAATCAGGCAGGCCTGAACAAGCGCGATTGCACATCAAGGATCGCATTAGCGACACCGTGCGCGTCAACGACGGCTTCGCGTAGAAGCGACATTGGGGTGTAGCGCGGTGGATCGACTTCGCCGACCACGCTCCCGAAATCGAATTTCAAGTCGGCTTCGAACTTACGGGCAAGCTGCTGCATGCGCTGATTTTCGGCAAGGCAGTGCATCTGAAGCGAGTTGATGCCGCGGTTGCGTGCGCTCAAAAGAGTTCGCTCGAGCAATACCGTTCCGACACCGTGACTCTGCCAGGGTTGCTCGATGCTGAACGCGGCTTCGCCCTCGCGAACGAGCATAGATCCGAAACGACGCAGCTCAGCGGCGCCCCTCAGGATGCCGTCAACAAAAAAGCCGTGCACCACCACACTCAGTCCGGTCGCCGAACTGGCGTGGTTTGCAATGAATTCGTCGGACACCGCGCCCGAAAAACGGCGGTGCCTGCTTTCCGAGTCAAGGCGAAGCAGGTGATCGCGATAGGCGTCAGTCTCGCTGATCCACAGTTTGCGGATCATGCCGCCATCAGGCAGAGGCTCGTGCATATCGTGTCTCCAAGGTAACGTCGCCCGTTGTCTTCATCGCGCGTGGCGCACGCGCAGCGAATCGCGCCCGTCAGTATATATGTTGCATTGCAACAATAATTCGACGCCAACCCCTTGAACGAAGCTCTCTCCTGCCAAAAATGCATAACTGACAAGGTCTTACCGTATTTTTGTCCGCAAAAAGCGCGGTCTTTCGGGCGCGGTTGATTTACATGTCGGTCCGTTCACCTTAGGCCTCGCCAATCCGCGCTTCATTCATTCCGCTCATGTCCGAAACGTTCAGCACTCGTTACACAGCGCTTGTCGCCGCAGGAAATATTGAGGCTGATGCTGGCCAGGAGGTATTGGCCCGTCGCTTGGCTGCGCTCGAAAAGCGACTCGACCAGCTTCGGCAGCCGCGCAAATCGTCATCACTCGGTTGGCTATTCGGGCGACGCGAGCCGTCCTGCGCTCTTCTAAAGGGTCTTTACGTCTACGGCGAAGTCGGCCGCGGCAAGACGATGCTGATGGATCTCTTCTTTGAGACCAGCGCGGTCGTGCGCAAGCGGCGTGTGCACTTTCACGAATTCATGGCCGACGTGCACGAGCGAGTCTATGTCTACCGGCAGACTACCAAAAACAGCGAAGGCGGTGAGCGCGATCCAATCCAACTCACTGCGGCTGCAATTGCGCAAGAAAGCTGGCTGCTATGCTTTGACGAATTTCACGTAACCGACATTGCCGACGCCATGATTCTCAGCCGCCTGTTCACGCGCTTGTTCGAACTCGGCGTCGTCGTGGTGGCAACATCCAATCTGGCGCCCAGTGATCTTTACAAAGATGGGTTAAATCGCGCGCTCTTTGTTCCCTTCATCGTCATACTGGAGCGCCACTGTGAAGTAATGCGGCTCGAGGCACGCACCGATTTCAGGCTGGAGAAGTTGACCGGCCTGCCGACATGGTACGTGCCGGATGACTCAAAAGCCGATGTCGCGCTGGATGATACGTGGCGCCGACTTGTGGGCGGTCATGCGGGCGCTCCGCAGGAGCTGATCGTCAAAGGCCATACTGTCCGTGTCCCGAAGGCGGCGATGGGAGTTGCGCGATTTTCATTTGACGACCTTTGCCTGCAGCCGCTGGCGGCTGCGGACTATCTCAGGATCGCGCATGAGTTTCACACTATCATCTTGGATCATATTCCGGTTATGGATCCTGCTCAGCGCAACGAGGCCAAGCGCTTCATCATCCTTATCGACACGCTTTACGACCACGCGGTGAAATTGGTCGCTTCTGCGCAAGCGCAGCCCGACCGGCTGTACGTCGCTTCCGATGGTTATGAAGCCAATGAGTTCAAACGCACGGCGTCACGTCTGATTGAGATGCGTTCGCAATCCTATCTCGGACTCCCGCACGGTCCGCGGCACGGAGCCGCTGTCGATACGACAAAGATCGTCGAGACCTGAGTGCTGATCGGGCCAGTCGCGCGGCCGGGTCATGGCTAGCCTCTGGACACAGTGTCATCCTGGTATAATGTATACAAGAATTGGAGTGGCAGAAACTCACCGATTTCTGCTTATTGTCGGGTTCGGGCCGACCGGCTAACCAACCACAATTGGACCGCCAGTCCTGGCGGCCACATAGATCGAGAGCTTTCCCACCATGGCGCGTAACAAGATTGCGTTGATCGGCGCCGGCCAGATTGGCGGCACGCTGGCCCACCTCATTGGATTGAAAGAACTTGGTGACGTCGTGATGTTCGACGTCATGGAGGGCATTCCGCAGGGCAAGGCGCTCGATATCGCTGAGTCTTCGCCAGTGAACGATTTCGACGCCAAATTTACCGGCACCAACACCTATGATTCCATCGAGGGCGCCGATGTGTGCATTGTCACTGCCGGTGTTCCGCGCAAGCCCGGCATGAGTCGCGACGACCTGCTCGACATCAACCTCAAGGTCATGGGTCAGGTCGGATCGGGCATCAAGAAGTATGCGCCTGACTCTTTCGTGATCTGTATTACCAACCCTCTCGACGCCATGGTGTGGGCGCTGCAGAAGAGCTGCGGTCTGCCCCAGCATAAAGTTGTCGGCATGGCGGGCGTACTCGACTCTGCGCGATTCCGCTATTTCCTTGCCGACGAATTCCACGTCTCGGTGGAGGACGTAACGGCTTTCGTGCTTGGCGGTCACGGCGACAGCATGGTGCCGCTCATTCGTTATTCGGCAGTGGCGGGCATTCCCGTGCCGGATCTGGTGAAGATGGGCTGGACGACACAGACGCGCGTCGATGAGATCGTGAAACGCACTGCAAACGGCGGCGCCGAAATCGTCAATCTGCTCAAGACGGGGTCTGCTTTCTACGCGCCGGCGGCGTCCGCAATCGCGATGGCGGAGAGCTATCTCCTCGACAAGAAGCGCGTACTCCCCTGTGCTGCCTGGCTCAACGGCGAGTATGGCATCAAGGATCTTTACGTCGGCGTGCCGGTCGTGATCGGTGCCAAGGGCGTCGAGCGCATCGTCGAGATTGAACTCAACGGCAGCGAGCGATCGATGTTTGAAAAATCGGCCGCCGCCGTGCAGGGCCTGGTCGACGCCTGCAAGAAGATCGCCCCTAATCTCGACAACTAGAACGCCGGCGCCTTGGGCCGGGAGCAAGACATGAACATTCACGAGTATCAGGCCAAAGCAGTGCTGCGCGAATTCGGCGTGCCGGTTCCTCGTGGCGTTCCCGCGTTTAGCGTGGAGGATGCGCTCAAAGGCGCGCAGGATCTGGGCGGTCCCGTGTGGGTCGTGAAGGCGCAGATCCATGCGGGAGGTCGCGGCAAAGCTGGAGGCGTCAAGGTCGTCAAATCCATTGACGACGTGAAGAAAGAATCGGCGCGTATTCTCGGTTCAACGCTCGTCACGCATCAGACCGGCCCGCATGGCAAGAGGGTTAATCGCCTCTACATCGAAGAGGGCTCGGCGATTGATCGCGAGTTTTACCTGTCCGCGTTGATCGATCGCGAAACCTCGCGCGTTGCTTTTGTGGTGTCCACCGAAGGCGGCATGGACATCGAGGAAGTCGCGCACAAGACACCCGAAAAAATCCTTACATTCTCGGTCGATCCGGCAACGGGGATCATGCCGCATCACGGCCGCCGCGTGGCGCAGGCGCTCAAGCTCACCGGCGATCTTGCAAAGCAAATCGAGGCGATCCTTCCCAAGCTCTACTCGGCCTTCACCACGAAAGACATGAGTCTGCTCGAGATCAACCCGCTGGTAGTCACGAAGGACAACAAGATCATCTGTCTTGACGCGAAAGTCGGCTTCGATGGAAACGCGCTCTATCGTCACCCTGATATCGTCGCCTTGCGCGATTTGACCGAAGAGGACGAGAAGGAAGTCGAAGCCTCCAGATACGATCTCAATTACATCGCGCTTGACGGCTCGATCGGATGCATGGTCAACGGCGCCGGCCTTGCGATGGCGACCATGGACATCATCAAGCTCTATGGCATGGCGCCCGCCAATTTCCTCGACGTCGGCGGAAGCGCGACAAAGGAAAAGGTCACGGCAGCCTTCAAGATCATCACGTCCGATCCGAACGTGAAAGGCATTCTCGTCAATATCTTCGGCGGGATCATGAAATGCGACGTGATTGCCGAAGGTGTCGTCGCAGCGGTGAAGGAAGTGGGGCTGAAGGTGCCGCTGGTTGTGCGGTTGGAAGGCACCAACGTCGATCTTGGCAAGAAGATCATCGCCGAGTCCAAGCTTAACGTGACATCAGGTGATGATCTTGATGACGCGGCGCAGAAGATCGTGAAGGCAGTTAAGGGTGGCTGATTTTTGATCGCGTCTGAATTGAACGGATGAAACGGTAGCAGGCTCTGATGTCAATCCTCATCGACAAGAACACCAAGGTCGTCTGCCAGGGCTTCACCGGCAAGAACGGCACCTTTCATTCGCAGGCCGCGATCGCGTATGGCACCAAGGTGGTCGGGGGGACGTCGCCCGGCAAAGGTGGTTCGACGCATCTCGACCTGCCCGTGTTCGATACCGTCGCCGAAGCGAAGGAAAAAACCGGTTGTAATGCGAGCGTGATCTATGTTCCTCCACCGGGCGCAGCCGACGCCATCTGTGAGGCGATCCAGGCCGAGATCCCGTTGATTGTCTGCATCACCGAGGGAATTCCGGTGATGGACCTGGTCAAGGTCAAGCGTTCACTCTCAGGATCGAAGTCGCGGCTGATCGGACCGAATTGCCCAGGCGTGATGACGGCGGGTGAATGCAAGATCGGCATCATGCCGGGAAATATTTTCAAACCGGGAACGGTCGGAATCGTGTCGCGCTCCGGCACGTTGACCTATGAAGCTGTTTTCCAGACAAGCCGCGAGAACCTGGGCCAGACCACTGCGGTCGGCATTGGCGGCGATCCCGTCAAAGGCACCGAGTTCATCTCGGTGCTGGAGATGTTTCTCTCCGACCCGAAGACCGAGTCCATTGTGATGATCGGCGAGATCGGCGGTTCAGCGGAGGAGGACGCTGCGCAATTCCTGAAGGACGAAGCAAAGCGCGGCCGCAAAAAACCGGTGGTCGGATTTATCGCAGGAAGAACCGCGCCGCCGGGGCGGCGCATGGGTCACGCCGGGGCGATCATTTCCGGCGGCAAAGGTGATGCGGGGTCGAAAATCGCGGCCATGGAATCTGCGGGGATAAAGGTATCTCCTTCGCCTGCGCGGATAGGCAAGACGCTACGCGATTTGTTAAGTCGTTGAAGAAGAGGCCTCGGCATCGGCGAGGCCTCTTCTTTTTTGCGATTCCCGTTCCATGGAATGCTTACAAGCCACCATGCGAATCCGGTAAATGACCAATTCCGGTGCAAAGTTACCCCTTTTGTCGACTTACACGCGTCATAAATAGAGGTAAAAGAGAATGTTGCGCCGCAACCTCGCCGGGCGGCGCCAACATCAATTTCAAGCGCAGGATTGTCGCCACCATGTCCCGCCAGGACGCCAACGCCATCTTCGCGAAGACCTCGTTCCTCTATGGCGGCAATGCCGCCTACATCGAGGACCTCTATGCAAAATATGAGACCGATCCGGTCGCCGTCGACGCCGAGTGGCGCGCTTTTTTCGAGAGCCTGAAGGACCAGAAATCAGACGTCATCAGAAACGCTCGCGGCGCATCGTGGCAAAAGCCGAACTGGCCAATGCGTCCGAACGGCGATCTGGTCGCGGCGCTTGATGGCCAGTGGGCCGAAACCGAAAAAAGGCTGGGCGAAAAAATAACGGCGACCGCGAGGGCCAAGGGCGTCGAACTCGCCCCCGCCGACGTGATGCAGGCGACGCGCGACTCAATCCACGCGCTGATGCTCATCCGCGCGTACCGCATCCGCGGTCACTTCCATGCCAAGCTTGATCCACTCGACCTCGAGCCGGAAAAAAACGAAGAGGAGCTTGATCCGCGTTCGTACGGTTTCGCGGAAGCCGATCTGGATCGAAAAATCTTCCTCGACAAGGTGCTTGGCCTTGAATTCGCATCGATGCGCGAGATCGTCGCCATCCTGCGCCGCACCTATTGCCAGACACTCGGCGTCGAGTTCATGCACATTTCAAACGCCGCGCAGAAAAGCTGGATTCAGGAGCGCATCGAAGGCCGCGACAAGGAGATCACCTTCACGCGCGAAGGCAAGCGCGCGATCCTCAATAAACTTGTGGAAGCCGAAGGCTTCGAGAAATTCCTCGACGTCAAATACACCGGCACCAAGCGCTTTGGTCTTGATGGCGCCGAATCTCTGATTCCGGCTCTCGAGCAGATCATCAAGCGCGGCGGCAATCTCGGGGTGCAGGAAATCTGTCTCGGAATGCCGCATCGTGGTCGTCTCAATGTTCTGACCCAGGTGATGGGCAAACCGCATCGCGCGCTGTTCCACGAATTCAAAGGCGGTTCAGCGACACCGGACGAGATCGAAGGTTCCGGCGATGTCAAATATCACCTCGGTGCCTCATCCGATCGAGAGTTCGACAACAACAAGGTTCATCTGTCACTGACGGCAAATCCATCGCATCTCGAAATCGTCGACCCGGTCACGCTCGGCAAAGTGCGCGCCAAGCAGGATCAGCATCATGCGAAACCCGACGAGCGCACGATGGTTATGCCATTGCTGATCCATGGTGACGCGGCGTTTGCCGGCCAAGGTGTGGTGGCGGAATGTTTCGGCCTGTCCGACCTGAAAGGCTACCGCACCGGCGGCTCACTGCATTTCATCGTCAATAACCAGATCGGGTTTACGACCTATCCGCGCTACTCGCGCTCGTCGCCTTATCCGTCCGATGTCGCCAAGATGATCGAGGCATTGATTCTGCACGTAAACGGCGACGATCCGGAAGCCGTCGTGTTTGCAGCAAAAGTTGCGACAGAGTACCGGCAGCAATTCCAGCGGCCGGTGGTCATCGACATGTTCTGTTACCGGCGCTTTGGCCACAACGAAGGCGATGAGCCATCGTTCACTCAGCCGCTCATGTACAAGAAGATCCGCGCGCATCCGTCGACGCTCGAGATCTATGCCAGGAAGCTGATCGGCGAGGGGGTCGTCACCGAAGGTGAAGTCGACAAGATGAAGGCCGACTGGCGCGCACGCCTTGATGCCGAATTCGAAGCCGTCCAGGGCTACAAACCGAACAAGGCCGACTGGCTGGATGGTCGCTGGTCAGGTCTGAAGGCTGCGCGCGATGCGGACGATCCGCGCCGCGGGAATACCGGTGTTGACGTCGCCATTTTGCGTGACATCGGCAAGAGGATTACTGCTGTTCCACAGGGATTCGCCGTTCACAGGACGATCCAGCGGTTCCTCGAACAGCGCGCCAAGGCGATCGAGACCGGCCAAGGGATCGATTGGGCAACGAGCGAGGCGCTCGCCTTCTGCTCGCTGTTGAAGGATGGTCACCGCGTGCGCCTGTCGGGTCAGGACAGTGAGCGGGGAACGTTTTCACAGCGTCACTCGGTCCTGTTCGATCAGAATACCGAAGAGCGTTACACCCCGTTCAATCATCTCGGTGGTCCGCAGGGGCGCTACGAAGTGCTCAATTCGATGCTCTCCGAGGAGGCCGTCCTGGGTTTCGAGTACGGCTATTCCACCGCCGAGCCTAGCGCCCTCACACTGTGGGAAGCTCAATTCGGCGATTTTGCCAATGGTGCGCAGGTGGTGTTCGACCAGTTCATCTCGTCGGGCGAACGCAAATGGTTGCGCATGTCTGGTCTCGTCTGCCTGTTGCCGCATGGATATGAGGGACAGGGACCTGAGCATTCTTCGGCGCGGCTCGAGCGCTATCTGCAGATGTGCGCGGAAGACAACATGCAGGTTGCGAATTGCACCACGCCTGCGAACTATTTCCACATCCTGCGCCGTCAGTTGAAGCGCGAGATTCGCAAGCCGCTAATTCTGATGACGCCGAAATCGTTGTTACGTCACAAGCGCGCGGTGTCTAGGCTCGACGAGCTCACAAACGGGACCTCGTTCCATCGCGTGTTGTGGGACGACGCACAATTGCTGCCGAACGAGAAGATCAAACTTGTCGCCGACGAAAGGATTCGGCGCGTGATCATGTGTTCGGGCAAGATCTACTACGATCTCTACGATGAGCGCGAGAAACGCAGCATCGACGACATCTACATTCTGAGGATCGAGCAACTTTATCCGTTCCCGACCAAAGCACTGATCTCCGAACTGTCGCGTTTCAAACAGGCGGAAATGGTGTGGTGTCAGGAGGAGCCGCGCAATATGGGTGCCTGGTTCTTCGTTGATACCTTCCTGCAATGGATCCTCAATCAGATCTCCGCCAAGAATCGAACAGTGCGCTATGCGGGGCGTCCGGCTTCGGCTTCAACGGCTGTCGGACAGATGTCGAAGCATCTCGCGCAACTCAAGCAATTCCTCGACGAGGCTTTGGGATAACATTTTTCTGCGCGCTCACCTGTGAGGGTGTCCGGCGCGGGCCGGGTGTGGCGGACAAGAGGTAAGACAAAGTCATGGTTGATATTCGCGTACCCACGCTCGGTGAATCCGTAACCGAAGCGACGGTCGGCAAATGGTTCAAACAACCAGGCGACTCGGTGGCGGTAGACGAGCCGCTGGTCGAACTTGAAACCGACAAGGTGACTCTGGAGGTGCCGGCGCCGGCTGCGGGCGTCCTCGCCGATATCGCCGTGAAGGATGGCGCCACCGTCGCGGTTGGCGCGTTGCTCGGTCAGATCAAGGAGGACGCCGGGGCTGCCCCCAAGGCCCCCTCGGCAACAGCCACCAAGCCTGCGGCGAGTCCCACGGGCACGCCGGATAAAAGGACGACAACGACCAAGCCGATCGGCGCGGGCCCAGAGCAACCGCGGCCGCGCGAAATGCCAATGCCGCCCTCTGTCCGCAAGATGGCTGCGGAAAGCGGCATCGATCCGTCAAAAATTTCCGGCAGCGGTTTGCACGGCCAAGTCACCAAGGGCGACATGCTCAACGCGATAGAGCGTGCGGCGGCGACCCCAACTCCGGTGTCAGCGCCGGTGCAGATGCGCGCACCATCGTCCGCCGATGATGCTGCCCGCGAAGAGCGCGTACACATGACGCGACTGCGTCAAACCATTGCGCGCCGCCTGAAGGATGCACAGAACACCGCCGCCATGCTCACGACCTTCAACGAGGTCGATATGAGTGCTGTCATGGCGCTGCGCACACAGTACAGGGATCTGTTTGAAAAAAAGCACGGTGTGAAGCTCGGGTTCATGGGCTTCTTTGTCCGCGCCTGCATTCAGGCATTGAAGGAGATCCCGGCCGTGAACGCCGAGATCGACGGCACCGACATCGTCTACAAGAATTATTATCATATCGGTGTAGCGGTCGGCACCGAGAAGGGTTTGGTCGTGCCGGTTGTTCGCGATGCCGATCACATGTCGTTTGCACAGATCGAAAAGACAATCGCCGATTTTGGTCGGCGGGCGCGCGATGGCGCTTTGAAGATCGATGAAATGCAGGGCGGCACTTTCACCATCAGCAACGGCGGCGTCTATGGATCCCTGATGTCGACCCCGATTCTGAACGCACCACAGTCTGGTATTCTGGGCATGCACAAGATTCAAGAACGCCCGGTTGTCATAGGCGGCAAGATCGAGGCTCGGCCAATGATGTATCTCGCGTTGTCTTACGATCATCGTATCGTCGATGGTCGCGAGGCTGTCACGTTCCTCGTGCGCGTGAAGGAAGGCCTGGAGGACCCAGCCCGGGTCGTGCTGGACTTGTAAGCGCATGGCCTACGATCTCATCGTCATCGGCACCGGACCTGGCGGCTATGTTTGCGCTATCCGCGCGGCACAGCTCGGTCTGAAAACCGCAGTGGTGGAGAAGCGGGCCACATTCGGCGGCACTTGTCTCAATATCGGATGCATTCCGTCGAAGGCATTGCTGCACGCCTCGGGGCTGTTCGAGGAGGCGGGCCACACGTTTGGCAAGATGGGTATTGGCATCTCCGAACCACGGCTCGACCTCAAGGCCATGATGGCGTTCAAGGATCAGGGCGTTGAAGGCAACGTCAGGGGTGTCGATTTCCTGTTCAAGAAAAACAAGATCGACGCATTTTTCGGCAGCGGACGAATTGTTGCCCCGGGCAAGGTCGAGGTGAAGGACGAAGGCGGTAAAGTGCAGACCCTTGAAGCGAAATCGATCGTCATAGCCACCGGCTCTGACATCGTGCGCTTGAAGGGCATTGATATCGACGAGAAACGCATTGTCTCATCCACCGGAGCTTTGTCGCTGCCGGAGGTGCCCCGTCATCTACTTGTTATTGGCGCCGGCGTCATCGGGCTCGAGCTTGGATCAGTGTGGCGGCGCCTCGGCGCCCAGGTGATGGTGGTGGAATTCCTCGACGGTGTGTTGCCAGGAATGGACGGGGAGGTACGGCGTCAGGCTCAGCGCTTGTTCGAGAAGCAGGGCATGACGTTCAAATTGTCTTCGAAGGTAACCGCAGTCGATGTCTCGGGAAAAAGGCCCAAGGTTACGGTAGAGCCGGCGAAGGGCGGCACAGCTGAATTGGTTGAGGCCGATGTCGTTTTGGTTGCGATAGGCCGGGTGCCGTACACCGAAGGGCTGGGGCTCAAGGAACTGGGTGTCAAGTTGGACGAACGCGGACGGGTCGTTGTTGACCTCCGCTACGCGACGAATATTCCCGGCGTCTGGGCCATCGGCGATGCGATCGCCGGTCCGATGCTGGCGCACAAGGCCGAAGACGAGGGCGTGGCGCTTGCAGAGATTCTTGTCGGACAAGCGGGCCACGTGAACTACGATGCGATTCCAAACGTGGTGTACACGTATCCCGAAATCGCCGTCGTCGGGAAAACCGAGGAAGAGCTGAAAGCCGCGGGCATTGCCTACAATGTTGGCAAGTTTCCCTTCACCGCGAACGGTCGCGCAAAAGTCAATCTGACAACCGAGGGTTTTGTCAAAATTCTTGCTGATGCAAAAACCGATCGCGCGCTCGGTGTGCATCTTATCTGCGCGGATGCGGGGAACATGATTGCAGAAGCCACGATTGCGATGGAGTTCGGCGCCTCAGCCGAAGATATTGCACGCACATGCCACGCGCACCCGACGCTGCCCGAGGCGGTAAAGGAAGCAGCCATGGCGGTAGCGAAACGCGCGATACACATGTAGCCTTGAAATGGCCGGGGGGCTTGCCCCGGCCATTTGCTTGAGAGCCTGCAGCACTGCGCATCGCGCGGTTTGAAAATCGGGGGAAGCTTTATGGCCAAAGGCCACAAGGACAAAGTTGCGATCATCACAGGCGCGGCGAACGGCATCGGGCAGGCATTTGCCAAGCGGTTGGCGGAAGACGGCGTGCACATAGCGATCGTCGACCTTGTCGACGGCAAGGACACGGTGAAATTGGTCGAAGCCGCAGGACGACAAGCGCTCGCTGTGAAGTGCGACGTGTCTTCCGAAACTTCAGTCGCTGCCATGGCCAAAGAGGTGCAGAGTAAATTCGGTCACGTCGATATTGTGATCAATTGTGCAGGTGTTTTTCCGCAGAAGAATTTTCCCGAAATGACTTTTGCCGACTGGCGCAAAGTTCTGTCGATCAATCTCGACGGCACATTCCTGGTCACAGCCGCATTTGTGCCGGGAATGCGCGCGCGCAAATGGGGTCGGGTGGTGAACATGGCATCGAGCACGCTTGGCTCGGTGGTTACCGGCTTCGCTCACTATGTGGCCAGCAAGGGTGGCATTGTCGGGTTCACACGTGCACTTGCGACCGATCTTGCGCCCGACAGCATAACCGTGAACGCCATCGCGCCGGGACTGACGCGCTCACCGGGCACGCTGGTGCGAGAGCCGCGTCCCGGCTTCAAAACCATGGACGATGAGTTCAATGCGGTTGCTCAGATGCAGGCAATCAAGCGAGTGGAAATGCCGGACGATCTGGTCGGTGCGGTCTCCTTCCTCACAAGTGACGACGCCGCATTCATGACTGGGCAGACCCTCAATGTGGATGGCGGACGAGTGCGGTCATAGTGACCGTTCGACAAAGCCGCAGGTTTTCAATGCGTTGGCGGCCGAGCCGTGTTTTCATTTCGCAGTTTCGGGAGAAGGGCTATACCGGCGTCTGCCTTACTTAAAACGGTCGGTCGGCCTATAGTTTGATTCATGCGCCGCAATGCGTTTCGCCCGCTTTGGGTCATCCTCGCCCTGCTGCTGCTCCTGGAGGCCTGGCTGTGGGACCACCTCGAGCCCATCGTCGCGCGCATCGTCAACCTTTTTCCCTGGGGCAAGGTCAAAATCGCGGTTGCGCGATGGATTGAAGATCTGCCCCCTTACGCCGCCCTAGTTGTTTTTATTGTCCCGCTGCTTGTCGTGCTGCCAGTGAAATTTCTGGAGGTCTATTGTATCGCTACGGGAAACTGGTTCGGTGCCGTTGTAACGCTTGTGCTTGCAAAGCTCCTTGGTCTTGGCGTGACGGCCTTTGCGTTTGATGCAACGCGCGACAAACTATTGCAGATCCCGTGGTTCCTGCGGCTGTATGACTGGGTCATCTGGGCGCGCGACTGGGCCTACGCGCAGACCGAGCCCATCCGCGCCCGTATTCGGAAGATCGCCTGGATGTTCAAGCCGGAACGCGCGCGGCGCACATTCCGACGGCTTATACGGCTGCGCCGGTCCTACAATCGTCCCGCGTAATGTGATCTCAATGTCCGGCCAAATGCAGGGCGTGCGGCGCCCCTAGGCCGAGCGCCATGAAGCCGAGGCCAAACACGCCCAACAGACCGGACAACCAACCCATCGCTGCAATTCCGGTGATGACCTGTGCGGAGGCCAGCACGATGCCGATCTGGAATGCAGCCGACGCGAACTCGTATTGGTGATAGCGAGCCAGCCAGGTATCTCGGTCGTGTTCAAGCTTTTCCGCCTGGGCGCGCAATTCCTTACGACCGTCTTGCTCCTTCGGATCCGACTCATAGCGGGCGACGGTGTTGCGCCATGCTTCGATCTGCTTTGAAATCGTCGCCTTTGCTTCGTCATTGGTTATCGAAGGCAGCTGTGCGGCCAATCCCTCGGCAGCAATGCGCAATGATGTCTGCCGGATAGTCTTTGCCTGAAAGAAGTTCCAGGTATCGGAAGCCTTGATGTTGTCGGCGATAGCCGCTGTCTGCGAGCTCTTGCCCAGCGTTTCGGAGAACGCGAGGAAGAGTGCCAGCACTGCAATCAGCAGTGCGATTTTCTTGTTGGAATGCGATGCGTGCTCAGCATGCTCGGCATGTTCAAGATTTTCATGTGCGCTCATTGGCCCCTCCGGCTTTCGGCCGACCCGTCCTTACGATGATAGCAGAGCCGGGTTCGGCGCAAGAGGCTGCAATAAGCCGCGCGGTCGTTATCGAGCGCGAGGATGCGCGCTCGCGTACACCTCAAGCAAATGTTCGGTGTCGACAGCAGTATAGATCTGCGTTGTTGAAAGCGAAGCGTGACCAAGCAGCTCCTGGATGGCACGGAGGTCGCCGCCACGCGCCAGCAGGTGTGTTGCGAAGGAATGACGCAGGGCGTGTGGTGTCGCAGTCTCCGGCAGTCCGAGCGCCCCTCGCAATCGGGCCATTGCCAGTTGCACGATGCGGGGTGAAAGGGGTCCGCCGCGTTCTCCAACGAACAATGGCGCATCCGGTGAAGACTTGTACGGGCAGATCGCGACGTAGTCTGTGATCGCTTTTGTGACTTGAGGTAGTACCGGCACCATTCGAGTCTTATTTCCTTTGCCCAGAACAACGATGGCGTCGGCACCGGAACGGATGTCACGGCGCTTAAGACTGAGCGCCTCAGATAAGCGCAAACCTGAGCCATAAAGCAAAGCGAGCACCGCCGCGTCGCGTGTGAGAATCCATGGGGCGCGCTCCTCGCCTTCGCGGACATCGACGTCGGTAATCTGGATGGCGGCTGACATCGAGAGTGGCTTCGGCAAACTCCTTGGAAGCTTGGGCGTACGCACGGCGCTGAGTGCGGCGACTTTCCCTTTGCCCTTGCGCTCGAGAAAACGCGCAAATGACCGGATACCTGCAAGCGTGCGCATGAGCGAACGATTGCCTGTCCCCTGGCTGCGCCTGAATGCCATGAAAGCGCGAATGTCGGCCGGCGTGAGTTTGGCAATTTGCTTGAGGGTCGGAGCTCCGCCCAGGTGCTCGGTCAGAAAATCAAGGAACTGTGCAACGTCCCGCCGATAGCACTCCACCGTTTTCTGTGACATACGCCGTTCGGCGGCGAGATAGCCCACCCAGCGGGCAATCTCAGCCGAAACGTCGGAACTGGCCGCAAATTCGCTCATGCTTTGAAGCTTGGCACTGCTTCGTTCACTCTTCCTTAAGCGCCCGGAATCGGTCAGACAGGCGGGCACGCTATGAGCAGAATTGTCGACATTCTGGTGCCGGTCGCGCTCGACCAGACTTATTCTTACCGCGTACCTGCGGGTCTTGAGCTCGTGCCGGGTGATGTGGTGGCCGTGCCGCTTGGGGCACGCGAAAGTATGGGTGTGGTCTGGGCGGACAATCCCGACCCGAATCCTCGGCTGCACAACCGTCTAAAGGATGTCGATGAAAAGCTGGACGTACCGCCGCTGAAGCCTGAACTCCGGCAGTTCGTCGACTGGGTTTCAAACTATACGCTGGCCTCTCGCGGGATGGTGCTGCGCATGGCCCTGCGCATGGGGGAACACCTCGGACCCGGACGCGAGCGTGTCGGGGTGCGTCGTGCAGGACCGGGGCCGGAGCGAATGACAGCAGCGCGCGCACGTGTGCTGCATCTTCTGGCGGATGGTCTCATCCTTTTGAAAAACGAGGCTGCGCACGAGGCCGGAGTCAGCATTGGCGTGATCGACGGGTTGATCGACGCGGGCACGCTGGAAACCGTGGTACTGCCGCCGGATCCGGTGGCGCCACAGCCGGATCCAGATTTCCGAAAGCCGGAATTTTCTTTGGCGCAACTGGCCGCCGCCGACGCGCTGCGTACGACCGTTGCGCAAGGCGGCTATAGCGTCACATTGCTTGACGGTGTGACAGGTTCAGGCAAGACCGAAGTCTATTTCGAAGGTGTTGCCGAGAATATCCGCCGCAACCGGCAGACTCTTATCCTCATGCCGGAAATCGCGTTGACCGCGCAGTTCCTTGATCGATTTTCATCTCGCTTCGGTGTTCGGCCGGCGGAATGGCATTCTCAACTTTCGCAGCGCAAGCGCGCGCGTACCTGGGCAGCGGTGGCTGCCAACGAAGTGCGGGTGGTGGTCGGCGCACGTTCGGCGCTTTTTCTGCCCTATGCTGATCTTGGACTCGTCGTCGTCGATGAAGAGCACGATCCCGCGTACAAACAGGAAGATGGCGCACACTATCATGCGCGCGACATGGCAGTTGTCCGCGGGTCGATTGCGAAATTCCCCGTGATTCTCGCCTCGGCGACGCCTTCGGTCGAATCCGAGGTCAATGCGCGGCGCGGTCGGTACCGGCGTGTCCAGTTGCCGGAACGTTTCGGCGGCGCGCATCTGCCTTCGATCGAGGCAATCGACATGCGGTGCGAGGGTCCGCCGCGCGGGCGCTTCATTTCACCGCGGCTTGCCGAGGCCGTTGCGGTCTCGCTGACTCGCGGGCATCAGGCCTTGTTATTCCTCAACCGCCGCGGCTACGCACCGCTGACGTTGTGCCGTGCCTGCGGTTTCCGTCTGCAATGTCCGAATTGCGATGCCTGGCTTGTCGACCACCGTTTCAAACATCGTCTGGTTTGTCATCACTGCGGGTTCT
>DASRAF010000062.1:0-2916 GCA_035638295.1 Pseudolabrys sp. | reverse complement strand
CCGTCCGGCGTGGTGTAACTGAACGCCGCATGGATGATGGCGAAGTCGCCCATGATGCGGATCTTTACATCATGCGCCTGCAGATTCTTGATCGCCACCGGCTTCGCGGTCTGCTCAAGGAAGGCGGCGCGGTCGACCAGCGATTTGTCGGGATTTGTGGAATAGAACTCCGGCGCCAGGATTTCATCGAAGCGCCTAACGTCGGAATTCTGCACCGAGGCGACGAAGTCGCGATTGAGCGCGGTGAGTTTGTCGATGTCGTTGGTCATTGTTTTTCCTAGTCATCAAACATCTTTGGTGGAACCAAACCGCCGAATTCTCGCTCGATCAGTTCGGCCAGCTTCAGCGGCGGTCGCGAAGGCCCGGTTTCGGAAGAAGGGAAAGTAACCGGCCGCGCGTTTACATTACCGATCCAAAGAAAAATTGCTTAGCGGGCTTTGCCACGATCGAACGAATCTTGCGCTAATGCGAATAGATGATGCGTCCGTAGTATGCGCCAAACACGGGGCCAGGCACCCGGTTTTGTGGAGCGTCTGCTACGCGAGGTCACTCGATTCCTGGCGCGGCCAGCGCCGGTCAATTGATTTCTCGAACGGTCCGCCAAAACCAGAATGACGAGAACGAGTGCAGCACCCAAGGCAACGATCTGGCACTCGGCGCATCCGCACCGATACACGCGGCCACCCAAACACAGGCCGCTGTCGTCAGACCATGTACGTGACGAGCTTTGTTATTTCGGACAATAACGCCTGCCCCCAGGAAACCGACCCCGGTCACGATGCCCTGGGTCTTTCATCGTCTGACTTGGGACCGTCATCTTCAGTATTGGAGTTGAAGCCAAACAAAAGCGAAAGCTTGAGCGTTGGCGCTCGTCATCGATTGCATCCGCTGCCAAGCGGTGCGCCGAACTCATAGTTAGTGCACAGCTGCTCCGCATCGATAGGCCTCCGGTTAAAAACCACAAGCTGGAAAAAGGCGTAACAAGAGCGCACGGCAACCAACTATCAATTCTGCAGTTCGGGGCGGACGTCCATGCCGCCAGGGTAACTGGCTCGACACAGCTGCTCGGACGTCGACACGCCTCTGCTTCAAAACCGCAAGATGCAAAAAGTCATAACAAGGAGCGCACAGCAACCGAGTATCAACTCTGCTATTGCCGAGTGTCCTCACTGATCTGCCGTCGGCGAGGACAACGCGCCGTAGAGGAAGACAATCAACGAACCCTTTCAGGCAAGGGAAGTGCGACTGTCATCTTGATCCGGCGGAACTGACAATGTTTGGCAACATGGAGAACGAGTCATGAGGATATTCATCGCTGCTCTCGCGCTGACCTCGCTGATCGCCGGCGTGTCACTCACACAGACCGCAAGCGCAGCCCCGGTGTCCCCGGCGAGTTCCGGGTTCGGCAGTAACGGGTATTAACAAACTTCGATCCGCGACCAAGCACCAGCCTCCGTTATTTAGCCGAGGCACCGCTTCTTAGCGGTGCCGCCAAGAACGGCACTCCATTCGTGCTGGGGTTTGCCGGCCTCGATGCTTCGTACTATTGGGCCAACGGCGCGCCGATGTTGCTAGTGATCAGCCTGCAAAAGCCGGAAGCCATGCAAGCGCGGATGGCAAGCGCTTGAGATCGATCGAGGCAACAAGCGCAAGCAGCAGCGGTCGGTCGCCGCTTGTCACTCTTGGCTCGGTCGCCGGCCGCCCGCATCGCCGCGGAAAGATCGTGCTCGACTTGATTCACGGCTCTAGGGACTGTTGGGAGTCATCTGGAGTTGATGACGGCGGCGCAAGTGTTCATCTCAGCTTTGAAGCTGCCGCCAGTTTTGTTGACTAACACGCGAGCTCGAAAGGACGGCCATGCCACGTTCAATCAAGACATTCCGGCAAATCCTCGTTGCCGTTGTTGTTCTGACGCTGGCCGCGCCCTTCGCAGCACCCGCGGCGAGCGCCGCGGGCGGCGACGGCGAGACGGTCAAGCCGGTCGCGGCGCACGACCTGCCGAACCTGCCGGGCAAGCGCCTCACCGCGGTCGTCGTCACCTATGCGCCGGGCGCCAAGTCGGCGCGGCACCACCACGCCGGCAGCGTCTGGGCCTATGTGCTCTCGGGGGCGATCCGCTCGCAGAATTCCGCGACCGGTCCCGCCAAGGTCTACCGGGCGGGGGAGAGCTTCTTCGAGCCGCCGGGGAGCGAGCATGTCGTTAGCGAGAACGCCAGCGCGACCGAGCCGGCAAGCCTGCTTGCCGTCCACATCGCCGAACACGGCGCGCAGCTAACCACCATCGACGAGTGAGTGCGCGAACCAAGCGCTCCGGAGAAATCATGTCGATCACAGCTCACAGGATGACTCGGGGCGACACCGGCATCAAGGAGCGAGTCCAGATGTTGGCGCCCTCACTCGCGGCGCTGCTCTACCCTTTCGCCCTCGAGGGCTTCAACGCCAGCGTCACACGCATCGTGGAGGGCGGTGCGGGCGCTCTTGGCTTGTCGTGGCTAGGTGCGGCGATGTGCCTTGCGCTGGCCTTCGCGGTGCCGCTGATCGCTATGCTCGCCGCAATGTCGCTCTCCGGCATCGAACGCCCGACTGCAGCGCAATTGCACGCCAAGCGCATGGCCCTGCTTGCCGTCGCGGCGCCGACCTTGTTCGTCTTCGTCGGCGTCGTTCTCACCATGCTGCACGATTCGGTGCCCGATACCTGGCTCTGGGTCGCATGCTGGGCGATCGCGCTCGCGCTGCTGCTGCGGTCCGACAACGACGCGCCGGCGAGAGTCGCGATGCGCCTCGTGCCGGTGCCGTTGCGCGTCGCCCACGGCGTGTCGGCGCTCGCGCTCGTCATGATCTTCCTGGCCCTCCACATCGCCAACCACTTGATGTTTCCTGCCGGCGCAGAGACGTACGACGCGGTGATGAAAGTAT
>DASRAF010000061.1:0-2100 GCA_035638295.1 Pseudolabrys sp. | reverse complement strand
CTGATGTGCACCGAGTTGGGTTTCCATGTCAGCGACGACACCAGCGAACGCGGCATGAAGGTCGTTACGCTGCCTTTGGACGAACTGTCCGCGCTCAACTGAGAAAATTCACGGCAGTTCGCATTGCGCGACGAGACCCCTCGCCCGCGCATCGACGACGCCGAGAGCACGCAATGCGAAGAGCGTCATCGCCTGAACGGCCTCGCGAGCATTTTCAGCTCGCGGCGCCAGGGGCCCAAGTAGCCCTTCGAGCAGGGCGCCGATCACCGCCAAGGCGGCTACGCGTACATCCTGGTCGGGCAAATGATCCTCAGCGATCGCCGTCCTGATGCGCATTTCCAGCTCTGCGGCGATGGCGCGACGGAAATTCAGACGTAATGTATCGATATCGGGGTCGATCGGCTCGGCCATAATCGCCCAGGCCAGCCGCCTGTCATGCAAAGCCCTTGCGGCGAAAGTCGCAACGCAAGCGGTCACCGCCGAAAGCGGCCCGGGCGCCGCATCGCCAGCCGCATGCATTGCGATGAGCTCGCGACACGCGGCAGCGGCAATGACTTCGGCGACGAGGTGATTCTTGGACGGAAAATACCGGTAGATCGTGCCAGCGGCGATGTCGGCGCGCTGTGCGACAGCGGCGATCTGCATCGCGCCCATGCCCTTTTCGCCCACGATCGACTGCGCGGCGCCGAGGATCGTCTGCTCACGCTCTGCGAGCCGGCGGGCTACATTCTCCGTGCGGCGGTAAGGCATGCAAGACTGAATGCTGATTCACGCCTTTTAGGCAAGCGCTCAGCCCGGCCGTGTCTCAGCTTTTTCCGCCACCGGCCAGCGATTTCTCCCGTATCCCTGTCAGGGTGGCGGTCGGCGTGATCGCTTCCGGGTCTACCTTGAGATGGATGATTGAGGGTTTTCCTGACGCCCGCGCTCCGGCAAATGACGCGGGGAAATCGGCACTTTTTTCAACGACCGCGCCATAGCCGCCGAAAGCAAGTGCATAGCCGGCAAAATCCGGATTCCGCAGATTGGTCGCGATCACGCGGCCCGGATATTCGCGTTCCTGATGCATGCGGATGGTACCGTAGATACCGTTGTCTGCGACGAGGACAATCACCGGCAGCTTGTACTGGACGGCGGTCGCGAAATCCTGCCCGGTCATCAAGAAATCACCGTCGCCGGACACGCACACGACAACACGATCGCGATGCAGCGTCTGCATTGCCAGGGCCGCGGGCAGGCCGTAGCCCATCGAGCCTGACGTCGCGCCGACAAGTCCACCGAATTTGCGCACGCGATAAAAGCGATGGACCCATCCTGAAAAGTTTCCAGCGCCCTGAGTCACGATTGCGTCCGCAGGCAAATTCTCGCGCAGCCAGACCATGATCTCGCCGAGGTTAACGGCGCCCGGCACGGGCGTGGCTTTCTCGCCCCAGGCGAGATAGTCGGCATGCGCGGTATCCGACTCACCGCGCCAAGCAATTTGCTTGGGCGGCTGCAGTTCCTGCAATGCCGAGCAGAATGCGGTTGGGGCAGCATTGATTGCGAGATACGGATGGTAGACCCGGCCGAGTTCTTCGGCGCCAGGATGAACATGCACCAGCTTGATCTGCGGCTCCGGAATATCGAGCACGCTGTAGCTCTGCGAGGGCATCTCGCCGAAGCGACCGCCGATCAGCAACAGAAGGTCGGCGTTTTTCACGCGGGCGAGCAATTTCGGGTTCGGCCCGATGCCAAAGTCACCGGCATAGCAAGGATGTGTCGCGTCAAAGAGGTGACCGCGCCTGAATGTTGTCGCAACCGGCAACGAGAACCGTTCGGCAAACCTCATAAGCGCGGCTGTTGCGCCCTCGGTCCAGCGGCTGCCGCCGATGAGCGCCACCGGGCGCTTGGCTTGTCCGAGCAAGTCCTGCAGCCGTTCCATCTCGTCCTTACCGGGCGATATTTCCACGGGCGTAAAGGCCGTCGCATCTGGGACCGACACGCGCTCGCGCAGCATATCTTCAGGCAAGGCGATCACGACCGGGCCGGGGCGGCCGTTGCACGCCGTATGAAATGCGCGCGAAACTATTTCCGGGATGCGCAATGGATCGTCGATTTCGGTCG
>DASRAF010000060.1:0-7484 GCA_035638295.1 Pseudolabrys sp. | reverse complement strand
TGCGCGTTATCGAGCGCCGCCTTCGCCTGGGCATATTCCGGAAACTTTTCCAGCGGCAGATTGGGATTGCCGAGCAACTGGTTCAACGTTGTGTCGCGCTGTTGGACCGCGAGCTCAGCCTGCAGCTTTGCAGTGACCACGGCGGCCAGGGCCGTGTCGAGATCGGCCTGCGAGCCTGCCTGCGAACTGACCAGCTTGGTTTTGCGGTCGACGTCGCGCTGCTTGAGGTCGACGTTCTTGTCCGCGAGATCGGTGAGGGTGTTCAACGATTTGAGATTGCTCTTGAGCTTGTCGAAGTCGCTGCGCGCGGTGTCGAGCTTGGCTTTGGCCTGGGCAAGTGCGAGCGCGAAAGGCTCGCGGTCAAGACTGAACAGCTCGTCACCCGGATTGACGTGCTGACCTTCGCGGATAGCGATTTTAACGATCTTGCCGGAAATGTCCGGAGTGATCAGAACCTTTTGCGCACCGACATAGGCATTGTCGGTGGAAATATAGCGCCCGCCGGAAAGATAGATGCCCAAGCCAATGACGAGAACAATCGCCGGCAAGCCGACGAGAAGAATCGTCCGCAAACGCTTGCGCCCGAACCGGG
Organism: Pseudolabrys sp.; assembly: GCA_035638295.1. Classification (GTDB taxonomy): domain Bacteria; phylum Pseudomonadota; class Alphaproteobacteria; order Rhizobiales; family Xanthobacteraceae; genus Pseudolabrys. The sequence continues at coordinate 6,892 of DASRAF010000060.1, read as the reverse complement.
CGAACAGACCTTTCGCGCTCGAGGTTCCTGATTTCGCTTCCGGCGACGTTCTTGATTCGGGGGCCGGTACGATTTTCAAGGCTTTCTCACTCATGGCTTATCCAGCGACTGCTTGTTGTTGAGTATTACGTGCGATGGCCGTGCGCAGATTGTCTTTCACCGTTCCGAGTTCCTTCAGCGTGCGCTCGATGGAGGCCATCGAAACTCCGTCGAGCACGACTTCCATCATTTCCGCGCCGAGATTTGCGAGTCGGTCCAGCAAGGGTTTTGCCGCCGGCTTGAGGTACAAGCGGTTGGCGCGGCGATCGTTCGGGTCGGCGCGGCGCTCGATCAGGCCGCTCTCGGCCAGCCGATCGAGGAGGCGCGTCAGCGTGATCGGCTGCAGGTCGAGCAGATCCGCGAGTTCCGTCTGCTTGAGGCCCTCGTTTCGATCGATCCGCATCAGCACCGCCCATTGCGCGCGGGAGATACCGAACTGGCGGGCCCGCTGATCAGCATAGGTTTTCAGCAGGCGCGCTACATCCATGATAGTAAAGGCGAATTCACGCTTCATCGGTTGCGGAGGCATGGTCTGCCCTCGGGTTACAGGCATATAATAAGCAAGCTTATAATAAGTTCAATATGTCATTTCGGCAAAGCTGCCGCGCGTGCGCTGGGTGGATGACGGCCCGGTTGGCCTCAGGCAAAGTCGCTCCCCGAAAGTCGCCAGGAAGGAACTCCACACATGGACATCGGCTTCATCGGCCTCGGCAACATGGGGCAACCGATGGCGCGCCGGCTTATTGCGGCCGGGCACAAGCTCATCGTCTACGACACGCGCAATGATGCCGTTGCGCCGTTGGTCGCGCTGGGGGCGCAAGTTGCGTCATCGCCGGCTGACGTCGCCGACCGGGTCGAAACGGTTATGGCAAGCCTGCCGTCGCTGCAAATTTCAGAAAAGGTTGCGCTCGGAGAGGGCGGTGTCATCCAGGGCAAGCGCATCAAGCGATTCATCGATCTGTCCACCACAGGTGCAACCGTCGCGGCAAAGATTGCGGCGGGGCTGGCCAAGAAGAATATCGTGCAGATCGATTGTCCGGTGAGCGGTGGCGTTGGCGGCGCCAGCAAGGGCACGCTCGCCGTGATGGTTTCGGGACCGAAAGCCGAAATCGATCTGGTGAAGGATGTGCTCGCGGTTTTCGGGAAAATATTTGTCATCGGCGACGAGCCCGGCATGGCGCAGACCATGAAACTCGCCAACAATTTTCTTTCGGCGACCGCCATGGCGGCGACCTCCGAAGCGGTAGCGATGGGCGTGAAAGCCGGTCTTGATCCCGCAGTGATGATCGATGTCATCAATGCCGGCTCCGGCCGGACCACGGCGTCGGACGGAAAATTTCCGCAGGCGATCCTGCCGCGCACATTCAACTATGGGTTTGCGACCGCATTGATGCTCAAGGACGTTCGGCTCTGCGTCGAGCAAGCGAAAAGCCTGAACGTTCCGAATTCGGTAATGAGTGCTGTGCTGGATCAATGGGAAACGACAAACAGGGAATTCGGCGGCGAAAGTGATTTTACTGCCATTGTTAAAATGGTTGAGCAACGTGCCGGCGTCATTGTGGGCAAGAAAACATGAGCGACGATATCCACGAGGTCTATGCAGTCTGCTACGGGACGCACGGGCGCAAGCGGTCCGAAAACTATATCTTCGGCGATCCGCACGACGAGATGACGTCGATTGCCTATTACGTCTGGGTGATCAAGGGACCTCACGGCACGTTCGTGTGCGACACTGGTTTCGATGAAGTCGCGGCAAAAGAGCGCGCGCGGAAAATCACCCATCCGGTCGGCGAAGGGCTGAAGGTGCTTGGCGTGCAGCCGGACAAAGTCGATTACGTGATTGCCACCCACATGCACTGGGATCACGCCGGAAACTACGATCTGTTTCCCAACGCGCGCTATCACATCCAGGACGTTGAGATGGCTTACGCCACAGGGCGCTGTATGTGCCATCAGATGTTGCGCATTCCGTTCAGCGAGGCCGACGTGCTGGCGATGGTGCGAAAAGTGTTCGCTTACCGCGTGGAATTCCACGACGGCGTTGAAGAACTGGCGCCCGGTATAACCGTTCACAAAGTCGGCGGACATTCGAAAGGCCTGCAATGCGTGCGGGTGAAAACAAGGCGGGGCATGGTGGTGATCGCATCGGACTCCTGTCACCTTTATTCGCACATCGACGAAGGTCGCGTGTTTCCGATCACGTACAGCGTCGGTGATACGCTCGAGGGCTACAAAACACTGAAGAAGCTTGCGAGCTCACGTCACCACATTGTACCGGGGCACGACCCGGAGGTTGTGAAGATTTACCCGGCGGCGAAGCCCGGCCTGGAGAACTGGATAGTACGGCTGGATGTGGAGCCGAAGGTCTAGGCCAGTCCCAATTCTGCGAACGCGGCCTTGTGGTGCTCTGCGCTCTCGGGCGCGAAACAACAGAAAACCACCCGTGTGATTCCGCGCGGCCTTGCTGCGATTTCCGCAGCGACTGTGCCGACAGCAACACGCGCCGCAAGGTCGGCCGGAAAACGATAAATTCCAGTTGAGATTGCCGGGTAGGCGACCGATGCCAGTTTTCCGTCGGCTGCGAGATCAAGCGCGGTCCGGTAACAGCCCGCCAACAACGTCTCTTCGTTCTTGTCGCCGCCGCCCCACACCGGACCAACGGCGTGGATCACATGTCTGGCCTTGAGCCTGTAGCCGCGGGTCATCTTGGCCGAGCCCGTGTCGCAGCCGCCGAGCGTACGGCATTCGGCCAGCAAGTCCGGTCCGGCCGACCGGTGAATGGCGCCGTCCACACCGCCCCCACCGAGCAAGGAGCGGTTGGCGGCATTCACGATCGCATCGACATCAAGCGAGGTGATGTCCGCAACGACGATGTCGAGCGTTGTGTGACCGATCTCGGCAGTAAGCTCCGCCATGCGAGGAATGATATCACGCTCCGGTCATTTGCGGCGCGGCCTCGAAATCGACGGTCGATCGCACGCCAATATCATCATAATGCGCGTCGAGGAATCGACGCGCGGCGCGCCGGCCATAGATGCTGAGCATCTCGAAGAAGTCAAAGTCAGTATTGAGCCGGCTCGCCGCATCCAGAGTTTGGGCTGCCCCGGCAAGCTCAATCCGATGAACGTTGATGCGTCGGTACTGCCCTGGGCCGGTTCCGCGTGCGAGCTTGCCTTCGTCGATCAGCTGTCCGACGAATGTAAGCCCGCGCAATTCCGACATCAGCGAAGAATTGAACGTGATCTCGTTGATCCGCGCCAGGATCTCGTCCTGAGTCTTTGGAATCTGTTTGCGCTTGACCGGATTGATCTGGACCAGCAACAGATTCTCGGTCTCTGTTGCACCAATCAGCGGATAAAGCGCCGGGTTGCCGACATAACCTCCATCCCAATAGGCTTCGTTGCCGATTTCGACCGCTCGAAACAGATGAGGCAGACAGGCCGACGCGACGATCATGTCCGCCGTCATTTCCGCACGCCGGAACACGTGCAGTTCTCCGGTCCGCACGTTTGTTGCCGACACGAAGAGCTGCAGGTCGTCGTACGCGCGCACCGCCTCGAAATCGACAAAGCGTCCGACCAGATCCTTCAGCGGGTTGATATTGAGCGGATTGAAATCATAGGGGGATAGATAGCGCGTCAGCGCCTGCATCCAGAGGCCCACCGGCGTGCCTTCGATCGGCCAGAACGAGAACAGGCGATCAACTGCGCGTCGCTGCACATCGGGAAGATTGCCGCCAAGACTCGCCGCACGCCAGAATTCGGTCAGCCGCTTGCGTGCTTCCTCCGGTCCGCCACGCGCAAGTCCGTCCGCCAGCATGATAGCGTTGACGGCGCCTGCTGACGCCCCGGATATACCTTCGACCTTGAGGCGGCCGTCTTCGAGCAGATGATCGATTACACCCCAGGTGAACGCGCCCAAAGCGCCTCCGCCCTGCAGCGCGAGATTGATGCGTTTGCCTGGCTTCGGAGATTCGGTTTTGCCACTGCCGAAAGCGCGCGTGAGAAATTCGATCATCTCTGGCAAGTCACTGCGCTACCCAGCCGCCGTCGATCGAGTAGGCCGAGCCCGTTATCGTCTCGGCCGCGTCGCTGCAAAGGAACACGGTGAGCGCCCCGATATTCTCCGGCTTGGTGAATTCGTGCATCGGCTGTTTCTCGGCCACCAGCTTGATGGCTTCCTCCTTCGGGCTTGAGCCCGTTGCCTTGGCGCGCGCGTCGATCTGCTGCTGCACGAGCGGCGTCAGCACCCAGCCGGGGCAAATCGCGTTACAGGTTACGCCATCGTTTGCGGCCTCCATGGCGACAACCTTTGTAAGTCCGACAAGGCCATGTTTGGCGGCGACGTAAGCCACTTTTTGCGTACTGGCCACCAGACCATGGGCTGAAGCGATATTGATGATGCGGCCCCATTTTTTCTTTTTCATGCCCGGTATCGCGGCGCGGATCGTATGGAACGAAGAGGACAGGTTGGTCGAAATGACCGCGTCCCATTTTTCGATCGGGAAGTCCTCGATATTCGCGACGAATTGGATTCCGGCGTTGTTGACCAGAATGTCGAGCGCGCCGAAATCCTTTTCAGCCGTGCGGATCATGTCGACGATCTCGGCCGGTTTGGTCATGTCGGCCGGTGAATAGAGCGCCTTGACGCGATAGTCCTTCTCAACGCCGGCACGGATTTTTTCGATCTCAGCCTTGTCGCCGAAACCGTTGAGCACAACGTTGGCGCCTTCGTGTGCCAGCGTATGCGCAATTGCGAGGCCGATTCCTGACGTGGAACCAGTCACCAGCGCAGCCTTGCCTTTAATCATTTGCGGGTCCTCGTTCGGTGAGCGCGCCCCGGTTTGTGAATGCGGCCGAAAACTGCCCCTATTTTTGTTGCACCGCAATATATATGTTTCGTGACTTATGGATTCGAGCGGTTTGACGTTAGACTTGTGTCGGAAGGCGGAACGTTCCTTTGGTCAGAAAATCATCGGCGCACGCGGTTTTTCCGGAACCGGGTCACAATCATGGGCGCTGCGCGAGCGATGCGATCGCCCATGCCGAGGCAATCTGTGCGGCCCGGAAGGAGCGATTGACGCCCATGCGTCGCCAGGTGTTGGAGGCGCTTTTGGCAAGCCACCGGCCGCTGGGCGCGTACGAGTTGATCGATCGGCTTGAGGTTCGCGGCGCGCGGCCGGCGCCGATTACGGTGTATCGTGCACTCGACTTCCTGCGTGAACAGGAACTTGTCCACCGCATAGAGAGCAGAAATGCCTTCATCGCATGCGTGCATGGTCATGAGGCGCATGAGCCTGTCGTTTTTCTGATCTGCGAGAAATGCGGAACGGTTGGCGAGGCGGCATCTGCCGCTGTTGCCGACACGATCAAGAATGCATCGCGTGCGGCTGGGTTCGTACCGAAAACACCGGTAATCGAGATCTCCGGCATCTGTGCCCACTGCAAGGCCGCGTGAGGCGATCCGCGCGTTGTCCAGCCCAGCCTACACATCGACCACGCGTCCACTCGATGCGCTTGCAGCCAGCATCGTGGTCGTTCTTTGCCTGTCATGGGGTTTCAACCAGGTTGCGACCAAGCTTGCCATTCACGACATCCCGCCGCTAACGCAGGCGGCAGTGCGTTCTACTGTTGCCGCGCTGCTGATTTCGGCTTGGTGTCGACTGCGCGGCATCACATTGTTGAAACACGATGGCACGCTATGGTTCGGTCTGCTCGCCGGCATTCTCTTCGCTGTCGAATTCATTCTGATCTTTCAAGGACTCCTCTACACGACGGCTTCGCGCGCGACGTTGTTCATATATCTTGCGCCGTTTTTTGTGGTGCTCGGCGCGCGCATTGTCCTCCCGGCGGACCGTTTCAGCATTGCGCAGTGGCTGGGCCTTGCTTTGTCTTTCTGCGGCATGGTGATTGCCTTCGGCATTCCTGCACCTGCCACGGACCCGAAACAACTTACTGGCGACATCATGATGGTGGGTGCCGCGCTGTTCTGGGCAGCGACCACGCTGACCATCAAGGCGAGCCCACTGACCCGAACGTCAGCGCAGAAAGTGATGCTCTATCAGCTCGTCGTGTCGGCGCCGGTTATTGCGGTGGCGGCACTGCTTGTCGGAGAGCGTGTTACGAACATGCCGTCGGGGCTCGCGTTCGGTGCGTTGGCCTACCAGACCATCTGGGTTGTGAGCGTGACGTTCGTTATCTGGTTCGCGCTGATTGCTCGATACTCGGCGAGCCGGCTCTCGGCGTTCACTTTTCTCACGCCGCTGTTCGGGGTTGCAGCAGGCCACCTGGTGCTCGACGATCCATTAACGCCCGCGTTTGCGGCAGCCGTGGCGCTGGTTGCGGTGGGATTGTTGCTGGTTAACCGGTCCTAGGAAATGGGGTCAATGAGATGACTTTCACCTGTGCCCGTCCTGCTATATTTGTCTGACGCGGATTGCATGGAAGGCCCGATGAGTACGGAAGTGCATAGACACAAAACTGTCGCGGTTGGGGTTGGCGGCATCACGGTTGGCGGCGGGGCGCCGATTGTCGTGCAATCGATGACCAATACGGATACGGCCGATGTCGAGGCGACCGCGCGACAGGTGGCGGCGCTGGCGGGGGCCGGCTCCGAACTCGTGCGCATCACGGTCGATCGCGATGAAGCGGCAGCCGCTGTCCCCCACATCAAGGAACGGCTCCTCAAATGGGGCATCGCCGTGCCGCTGGTCGGCGACTTTCACTACATCGGTCACAAGCTGCTCGCCGAGCATTCAGGCTGCGCGCAGGCGCTCGACAAGTACCGCATCAATCCCGGCAATGTCGGCTTCAAGGACAAGAAGGACAAGCAGTTCTCCGCCATCATCGAGATG
>DASRAF010000059.1:0-3852 GCA_035638295.1 Pseudolabrys sp. | reverse complement strand
TGAGGTGCAAATCAGCTTCGCGTGGTATTGTCTTAAAGTGCCCTTGAATCGCCTGCCGGTCGGGGCCACTCTCACTAAAGCTAACTCCCAGGAGACTCGACGCCCATGGGCGCACACTATTTCCGCTTGAGGAACCCGGTCGGCCGCGCTGGCTTGGCCATTTTAACGGCCGCAGCCATTGCCTGGCCGGCCTTCAGCTCGCCCGCGGCTGCTCGTGGGCCTGAGGGAATAGCGGATGTGGCCGAACAGGTCATAGACGCCGTGGTCAACGTATCGACCAAGCAGTCCGTCGATCTCCGAAATGGTGGCGCGATGCCACAATTGCCGCCGGGTTCACCGTTTGAGGAGTTTTTTGAGGAGTTTTTCAAGAACAAGCGTGGTCAGCCGGGCCAAAACGGGCAAAACGGGCAAAACAATCAAACGCCCACGCCGCGTCGCGTCAATTCGCTCGGTTCGGGCTTCATCGTTGATGCGGCGGGCCTCGTCGTCACCAACAATCACGTCATTGCGGACGCCGACGAAGTGAATGTCATTCTCAATGATGGAACTACTCTGAAGGCCGAAGTTGTCGGCCGCGATCAGAGAACCGACCTCGCGTTGCTCAGGGTCAAGCCGACCACGCCGCTGAAGGCGGTCAAATTCGGCGACAGTGAAAAATTGCGGCTCGGTGAATGGGTAATTGCCATTGGCAATCCGTTCAGCCTGGGTGGAACGGTTACCGCCGGGATCGTTTCGGCGCGCAACCGCGATATCCAGTCCGGACCGTACGACAACTACATTCAGACAGACGCCGCGATCAATCGCGGCAACTCGGGAGGTCCGTTGTTCAACATGAATGGCGAAGTGATCGGTGTAAACACCGCGATCATTTCGCCATCCGGCGGCTCGATCGGTATCGGATTTGCCGTTCCCTCGAAGACAGCTCTGCCGGTGATCGATCAACTGCGTGAGTTCAAGGAAGTGCGCCGCGGATGGCTTGGCGTACGCATCCAGCAGGTGAGTGACGAGATCGCCGAGAGCCTGAGCGTGAAGCCTGCGCGGGGCGCACTGGTCGCCGGCATCGACGAAAAGGGTCCGGCAAAACCGGCCGGCATCGAGCCGGGCGACGTCATCGTCAAATTTGACGGCAAGGATGTGAAGGAAATGCGTGACCTGCCGCGGATCGTTGCCGACACGCCAGTCGGCAAGGATGTCGACGTGGTGGTTATTCGCAAAGGCAAAGAAGAAACAAAGACCGTCAAGCTTGGGCGGCTTGAGGATGAGAAAAAGCAGGCTTCGGTCAGCGACAAGAAAGACGGTACGCCCGAAGAAAAGCCCGTGGTGAAAAAAGCGCTCGGGCTTGATCTTGCCAATCTCACCGACGATCTGCGCAAGAAGCACAACATCAAGGACAAGGTGAAAGGCGTCGTGATTACCGGCGTCGATCCGAATTCGCCCGCCGCCGAAAAGCGCCTCGCGCCGGGGATGGTCATCGCCGAAGTCCAACAGCAGCCGGTGTCGAGCGCGGCCGAACTCCAGCAGCGCATAGAAAAGCTCAAGAAGGACGGCAAGAAAGCCGCCGTGCTGCTTGTAGTTTCGCCGGACGGCGATCCAAGCTTCGTAGCGCTCAGCCTGCAATAAGGCTATCGTTGAAATAGCTACGGCCGGGGCTGCTTGCGCCGGCCATTTGCTAATCGAGCACGTGATTGACCATGCCGTCGGCGAGTTTCGGCTCGAACCAAGTCGACTTTGGCGGCATGATTCCCCCTGCGTCGGCCACCGCCATCAGATCTCCCATCTGCGTCGGGTAGAGGGCGAACCCGATGGCCATTTCGCCGGACGACACCCGGCGCTCGAGCTCTGACAGGCCACGCGCTCCTGCAACGAAGTCGATACGCTTGTCGGTGCGCGGATCGGTAATGCCAAGCAACGGCTCAATCACGTTGCGTGCGAGGATGGTTATCGGAAGGCGGCCGATCGGATCTTGCGGGACAAGCTCCGGCCGGATTGTGAGCCGGTACCAGCGCCCGGCGAGATACATGCCGAATTCGTGTGCTGAGCGCGGGCGTACGGGCTCTTCGGAGCTTGTTAACGCAAAGCTTCCGCGCAGCTTCGCCAGAAATTGTTCGGCAGAATGACCATTGAGGTCTTTCACGACACGATTGTAGTCGAGGATGGTCATCTCCCGTTCGGGGAAGATTACCGACAGAAAATAGTTGTGCGAGCCTTCGCTACGTCGGGCCGCGGCGACACGCGCCGCCGCAGCCGAACGGTGGTGACCGTCGGCGATGTATATCGCAGGGAGGGCTTCGAAGGCGTGCGTAAGCTTATCGATCATTGCCGTGTCGGCAATGCGCCAAAGCTGGTGACGGACACCGTCGTCGGCGGTGACATCGACCTCCGGTTTGCCGGCTGCCGCCTGCGTCAGAATGGCGTCGATCTCGGGCGCATTCGGATATCCGCTCATGACCGGTCCGGTCTGCGCATTGATGGCCTCGATCTGGCGTACCCTGTCGTCTTCTTTCACCGGAGTCGTGAGTTCGTGTTTGCGGATCCGGTTGGTCGCATAATCGGCGAGTGAGGCAATGGCGGCGAGACCCGTTTGGGAATGGCCGCGCCAGGTCAACCGATAGACGTAGTAGCAAGGCTCGGCATCGCGCACGAGGATCCCGTCGGAAACCATACGCCGGAGATTTTCACTGGCCTTGGCATAAACCGACTTGTCGTAGGGATCAGTGGCCGGATCGAGATCGATTTCCGGCTTCGAAATATGCAGAAAGCTCCACGGCTTACCCTCCGCGCGTTCGCGTGCCTCTGCGCTGGTCAGTACGTCGTACGGAGGCGCCAAAACCTCCGCCTCGCGCCCTGCAGCGGGCCGTAAGGCGCGGAATGGTTTAATAAGCGTCAAGCGAGTCTCCGTAACCGCGGGTGAGTTCTCATCGCGCCGGTGCTATCAGGATCAAATCACAACCAAGGCGGGATGATGACAACCAAGGTGGTGCTTATTGCAGGACCGACCGCCAGCGGCAAGTCGGCGCTGGCGCTCGAGGCCGCTGAGCAATTCGGCGGCGTCATTATCAACGTCGACTCTATGCAAGTGTACCGCGACCTCCGCATTATTACAGCACGTCCCACTGTGGATGACGAAAAGCGGATCCCGCACAAACTCTACGGACATGTCGACGCGGCAGAGAATTATTCCGTCGGGCGTTGGTGCCGGGATGTCGAAGCGGCCCTTGGCGAAGTCATTGCGCAAGGGCGCGTTCCCGTTCTCGTCGGGGGTACCGGGCTTTACTTCAAGGCGCTGACCATCGGCCTCGCCGCCGTGCCTTCAATTTCGGAGGCAATTCGAGCAGACGTGCGACGCCGGCTACGTGAGGAGGGGCCGCCGGCACTTCATGCGGAACTCGTGCGGCTCGACCCCACGACCGCGCAACGCATAACGATCAATGATCGTTCGCGTATCTCGCGCGCTCTCGAGGTTGTGCTTGCAACCGGCCGGCCATTGTCGGATTGGCACCGTGAAGGCTTGCCGCCACTGCTGGATGCCGGGCGAGCCACGAAAGTCTTCATCACGTGCGAACGCAAAGAATTGGTGCGTCGCATTGAGAAAAGGTTTGCAACGATAATTGAAGCGGGCGCATTGGCCGAGGTGAGAACGCTTGCCGCGCGCGACCTCGATCCGACGCTGCCTGCGATGAAAGCGCATGGCGTGCCTTGGCTCATGCGGCATCTCGCCGGCGATATATCCCTTGATGAGGCGATTGCAGGCGCTGTAATGGATACTCGCCGCTACGCGAAACGCCAGCTCACCTGGTTTCGCAATCAGATGAAGGATTGGCCTTGGCAGACCCCGGAAATGGCAATTTCTTC
>DASRAF010000058.1:0-4467 GCA_035638295.1 Pseudolabrys sp. | reverse complement strand
CGCACGGTGCGCGTGCGTACGAGGTTGCCGAACGGCAACGTGATCATCAAGACGCGTCGCAGCTGCTGATCGATTGTCTGCTGACAATCACTTTCTGACGCAAGTCCCGGCGCGGCCGCGTTCGTGCCGGGACTGAATTTTTCCGCGCTACTTAGGCTCCGGGAATGCCAATTTCTCGCTTTCCGGTGGCAACATCCGAAACACATTCAGTGTCATCGAAATAAGTACGTAGTAGCCGAGTATGCCGACCAGTTCGACGGTCGCCTTGTCGCCAAGCAATGAGTGCGTTTTTTTGTAGGTGCGATCGCTGACACGTCTGGTTTTGTAAAGCTCCTGGATGAATTCGTAGATTGCTCGCTCGTCCCTCTGTGCTGATTTCGGCGGACGGCCGAGCCGCAGATTTTCAATGGTCTTCGGGCTGACGCCGGCCTTCTCAGCGATCGGGGCATGCGCGAACCATTCATATTGGGCGCGCCACAGCCGGGCAGTGCACAGAATGGCGAATTCGGACAAGCGGGGCGAGAGCGAGGTCTTGTAGCGGCTATAACCGCCGAGGGCCTGCGCAAAATGCCCCAGCTCGGGCGCGTGCATCCAGACTGCGAAGGGACCACGCGGAGTAATGGATGCCCCACGAGGGCCCGATCGAATCGCGTCCAGCAATGCGCGTTGCGCTTCAGTCATGCGTGTTTCGTCAACCAGTGCGAGGCGTGGCGCCGGGCGCTTTGCGAGCATATGTGTGTCCTTGGGAATTTCGGGAAAGCCGAGTGGATCAAAAAGGGAATATATCTGAAATCAGCTCAGGCTGGTGAGCTGGTGAAAGAATTCCGCCGGTTATTCGATGACTGCGGTCACCTTCACGAGGCCGCGATCCATCATCCGCAGCTCCTTCGCTGCCGCAAGGGAAAGATCAAGCACCCGTCCTTTTGTGAAGGGGCCGCGGTCATTGACCACGACGACCACACTGCGCTGCGATCTTGAATCGGTCACGCGCAGTCGCGTGCCGAACGGCAGGCTGCGATGAGCGGCAGTGAATTTCGCCGGATTGTAGCGATCCCCGCAAGCCGTCCGCCCCGAGTAGTTGGTGCTGTAATAAGCAGCCACTCCTGAAAATCGGCGCGAACTCTCGGCAAATGCTCCGTCAGATAAAATGTTCGGTACAAAGATTAGTCCGGCCACGATCAATTTACGGAATAACATGGTACGCCCTTCGTCCTACCCGAGTAATTCTCCGGGTATGGCGACGTTCTGTCGAAAGATGTCAATCCCATCCGGCGAACGAATGTCACCGAAGTATGGTTCCAACAAATGATTCAAAAATTATGAAGCCTTCCGCGACGACGTCTTGTCGTGGTGTACCGGAGTATGCGCGCGGTGCTTGGCGGTACGGAGCCCGGTGGTCTTGCGCCCCTCGAGGTGGTGAAGGGTCATCTCGGCGCGAGCGCGACAATCGTCGTGCAAGGTTTGAAGTTCTTCGTCACTGAGGTCCTCGATCGCCGCAAATCTGTTCTCGGCGCCCTTCATGGCGAGCACAAGCTCTGACAGTTTTAGCTGAATAGCTAAAGTATCCCGGTTCTGGGTGTTCTGAATCAGAAAGACCATCAGGAAGGTGACGATTGTCGTGCCCGTGTTGATGACGAGTTGCCAAGTGTCGCTGTAGTTGAAGAATGGACCTGAGGCGATCCAGACAATGACGACCGCAACGGCCAGCAGAAATGCCACTGGATTGCCCGTCCACACTGACGTCGCGTGGGCGAACTGAGAAAATCGCTGACTCACCGGCAAAGGGGTCGCCGCTTTTCGTTGTCCGTTATCGTCGTTTTTGTTGCTCATGATAGGCCGCAAGCCAATGGCAACGCACGGGTATGTTCCCGTGTTCCATTCGGAAGCCCCTATCTGAATTTCGGCAATTGCTGGCGCGTGCGGCCGATATTGGCCAACGGATCCTTGCGCAGGCGGGACATCCGCTGGACAAGGTTCTGAACGGTGTACTGGCTCGCGCTCTTGAGACTGTTCAACTCGGACCAGTCGATTGGGACCGATACAGGCGCGCCGGGGCGCGCGCGGGTTGAGTAGGGGGCAACGGCCGTTGCTTCGCGGCTATTCCGCAGGTAGTCGATGAAAATGCGTCTGTTTCGTTTGGCCTTTGTAGCCGTCGCGACGTACCGGTCGGGTTGATCTGCTTCCATCGCTTCGGCGACAGTTTTTGCGAATATCTTGGCGCGTTCCCAGGGGGTGGGCGCAATTGGCAGCACAACGTGGAGGCCTTTCCCGCCAGACGTCTTCAGAAAACACTTGAGCTTTATGCCTTCGAGCCGTTCGCGGACGTCCCGCGCAGCCGCGACGACGTCTTTCCACCCGGTTTCCGGCCCCGGATCGAGGTCGAATACAAGCCGGTCAGCGCTCTCGAGGTGATCGATAGTGCTCCCGCGCACGTGAATCTCGAGAACACCTCCCTGTACCAACGCGATCACGCCGTCGAGATCGTCGACAGAAATAATCTTGTCGCTTTTTTCCGGCACGAGATGAAGATGCTCGACCGGGATGCCGGCGCGCGCATGCTTTTGAAAAAAGCATTGTCCTGATGCGCCTTCCGGACAGCGCAAAAGTGATATCGGTCGACCGACCAAATGTGGGCGCATCCATCTCCATATCTGCACATAAAAGTCGGCGAGATCGCGCTTGGCGATGCCGACATCTTCCCAATAAATCCGGTCGGGATGGGTGAGATGCACTCCAGCGACGCTGGTATCGTTATTTTTGACGGGAGCGCTTCGCCGTACGCCCGTGCTTCGGCTCTTGGCAGCCATGGCCTTTTCACGAACAACGTCCTTGGCCGGCTTGTCCTCGCGAATGCCCTGAAACGATGCCTGTCGAACGCGATCGCCGTGTGTCCAGCCGCGGAAATCGACCTCGACCACCATCTTCGGCTCCACCCAAACAGGTTTTCGGACACCTTGCTCTTCTGCTGGGATCGACTCAAATGGCGTCTTGGTTGTCTCGATGGGCTTGAGCTTGCGATAAAGCGAGCGCGCCATTTCGTGTGTAAAACCCGTTCCGGTGCGCCCTGCGTATTTGAGCTCATTGCCATCATAGACACCGAGCACCAACGCGCCGACGGCGCGTGCGTCAGCTGTCGAGGGTACCAAGCCCGCAACGACGAATTCCTGACGGTCCGAGCATTTGGTCTTGATCCATTCATGAGAACGCCCGGAGTTATAAGGAGCGTTGGCCAGTTTTGAGACGATTCCTTCGAGACCGATCTTGCACGCGTGCCGAAGCAAAGCGGTGCCCGACCCGGTCAGAGACTCGCTCAAACGCAATGCACCGCGTTCCGGGAGGCCGCTTAGCAAGCCGGCCAAAGCCTCCTTGCGCTTGGAAAACGGTAGAGACGTGAGGTCGGCGCCATCAAGGTGCAGCAAATCAAATATGTAAAAGACCATGCGATCGTGACGCCCGTCCTTGAGATCCTGCTGCAGTAAAGAAAAGCTCGAAATGCCATCGGTGTCTTCCGTCACCAATTCGCCGTCGAACATAGCGCTCTTGGCTCGCAACTTCGAAATTGCGGATGCTATCGTGGGAAACTTCTTGGTCCAGTCGAGACCTTTGCGGGTCAATAGCTTTACTTTTCCTCGTTCAAGTCGGGCCTGGATGCGATAGCCGTCAAACTTGATCTCATGCATCCAATTGTCGCCGTCGGGTGCCTTGTCGCTGAGCGTGGCAAGGGCAGGGGACACGAATCTCGCCAGGTTTGATTTGGGCGCGGCACGAACAGCTTCGGCGACCGCGGGTTTTGCGTTGGTGGCGGAGCGGGCCGTAGCCTCGCGCGCCGTTCCGCGCTTAATGGCTTTTATTTTTCCGGAACGTTGATTCGTCTTGCTGGGCCTGTTGGTCCGCCATTCCTTCTTCGGACCACTCGCGATTTCCTCCATGGTCCGACCGGTGGCGACCGAAAGAGGCTTCTCTTCCAAAATATCTTCATCGCGTACGGATTGCTCCGTGCCATCGTGTTGTTTGATGAGCAACCAGTTGTCCCGCTTTTCTCCCTGCCTGCGATGCATTCGCACGAGGTGCCAACCCCCGTGCAACTTCTCGCCGTAGAGCTTGAATGCCAGGTGGCCCTTCGCCAAGCCTTTGTGCGGATCGGCTTCGGGCTCCCAATGGCCGCGATCCCAGATCATCACCGTCCCGCCCCCATATTCTCCATGCGGGATTGTGCCTTCGAATTTGTTGTAGGCAATCGGGTGGTCTTCGACCTCGACGGCCAGCCGCTTTTCGCCTGGCACGAGGCTCGGTCCTCGCGTGACCGCCCAGCTTTTCATCACACCATCGAGTTCGAGCCGCAGGTCGTAGTGAAGTCGCGTCGCCGCGTGCTTTTGTATGACGAATGCGTTGCCGCGTTTGCGGGCCACCTTACCTTTCGGTTCGGCGGTGACGCCAAATCTGCGTTTGGCCCGATACGTCTTCAGC
>DASRAF010000057.1:0-2528 GCA_035638295.1 Pseudolabrys sp. | reverse complement strand
ATGCGTATCGGGCAGAATGCCTTTGGCCATGCTCATCGGCAGGAAAGGGACGCCGCTCTTTTCGACCAGAGTGCGGATCGCGTCGTCGGCTTGCGCGTAGGCCGCACCCTTGCCGAGAATAATCAACGGGCGCTTGGCGCTCTTCAGCACGTCGAGCGCACGCTTGATCGCTTCCGGAGAAGGAATCTGCGCAGGCGCCGCATCGATCACCTTCACCAGCGACTTCTTTCCGACTTCGGCATTCATCACCTGGCCGAACAGCTTTGCTGGCAGATCGAGATAGACACCGCCCGGCCGGCCCGAGACCGCGGCGCGGATCGCGCGCGCAAGGCCGATGCCGATATCTTGCGCGTGCAGCACGCGGAAAGCGGCTTTGCACAGCGGCTTGGCGATCGCCAACTGATCCATCTCCTCATAGTCGCCCTGCTGGAGGTCGACGACTTCGCGCTCGGACGAGCCGGAAACCAGAATCATCGGGAAGCAGTTAGTGGTCGCATGCGCCAGCGCGGTCAGACCGTTGAGAAAGCCGGGCGCCGAAACGGTGAGGCACACACCGGGCTGCTTGGTCAGAAAGCCCGCAATTGACGCGGCGTAGCCTGCGTTCTGTTCGTGGCGGAACGAAATGACGCGGATGCCGGCGGCCTGCGCCATGCGGCCAAAATCCGTGATCGGAATGCCGGGCACGCCATAGATCGTCTTGATGCCGTTCAGCTTGAACGCGTCGATGATGAGGTGAAATCCGTCGGTCAGCTCCTGCTGTGCGTCAGGTGCCGTCGTTTTTTCCTTCACTGCTGCTTCAGCCATTGGGAGTCCTCCCGATTTTCTAGTTTGCCGTTTCGCGCTGACCGCGCGCATTGGATGAATTTCACAAGCATGTCAGTCGAGATAGTCAGCGTATTGGGACACGTGATCGGCAAGGCCGAGCGCGTGATCACGCACCAATTCCCCAGCGCGATCCGTCGCGCGAGACTCCAGCGCTTCGATGATGTTCATGTGATCACGGATCGAGCGATCGGCGCGATCCTTCTCACCGATTGTCTTGCGCCGAATCATGCGCATGTGCGTGAAAAGGTTCTCGGCAAGATCGATCAGCACATCATTGCGGCTCAACCTGATGATGGACTGATGGAATTCAATATTGACGTCCGAATATTCATCGAGATGCGCGCGCAGTTTGCCGTTCTCAAAGGTGGCGAACATCTTGCGCAGCCCCGCGATCTCTTCGTCCGTCGCGGTCTTCGTGATCAGCCGGGCCGCCATGCTTTCGAGCGCCGCCCAGGCCGTGATCATCTCGATCACCTCACGCTTCGTCTTGCGCACGACGTAGATTCCCCGGCGCGGCACCGAGCGCACAAAACCCTCGCTCTCGAGCTGGGACATGGCCTCACGCACCGGCGTGCGGCTGATGCCGAACTCCTGTGCCAGTTTTCGCTCGTCGAGGCGGATCTCGTCGCGATTGCGATAGATGTCCATCGCCACGATCGCGTTCTTGAGCGCCGTATAGGCCTTTTGCTTGAAGCTTGGCGTGATGTCGATCGGCTCAAGCGTCGGGTGGGGCGCGAGGCGAGAACGGGCGGTGCCGCCGTTATCGGACATCCTTACGCGACGGGAGCTACGGTCTCGGCTACTCATGGCTGGTATACAATATGCCAGAAGCGTTGGCGCACGCAACCGGCGGCCCGGTTTATTGCAGATCAGGAAGAAAGGCCGCCCGCAAACCTTGTTCGCGGGCGGCCTAAGCTATTCCGCGCGCTTAGTTTCTCGCGATGAAGCGTGTACGCATGGGCTTAAGCACAACCAGCGCCATCACCGCGGCGATGAGATTGAGAATGGCCGCGACATAGAACACCGCGTGCCAGCTGCCGGTGGCCGACGTGAGAACGTTAGCCAATGGCACCAGGAGGGCGGCTGTGCCTTTCGCCGTGTACAGCATTCCGTAGTTCGTGGTCGCGTACTTCTTCCCGTAAAGGTCGGTGCATGTCGCCGGGAACAGCGAATAGATCTCGCCCCAGGCGAAGAACACCAGGCCGGACAGGATCACGAATAACACCGGATTAGTCCCGAAATACAACAGGGCGAAGATCCCTATGCCTTCGAGGAAGAAGGCGATGAACATCGTGTTCTCGCGGCCAATCTGGTCGGATACCCAGCCGAAGAACGGCCGGCAAATGCCGTTGAGCACCCTATCAATCGAGAGTGCGAATGTGAGCGCCGGCAATGTCAGCCCGAGAATCGACACCGGAACGCCATCGACTTTGAAGTCCTTGGCGATCGGCGCGAGCTGCGCGGTCGCCATCAGACCGCCGACACCGACGAACACGAACATCAAATACATGACGTAGAAGATCGGCGTCTTCAGCGCCTCTCCGGGCGTGAAGTCACGACGGCTCTGCTGCACGACAGGCGCAGCCGGCACCGGCACCTCGCCCGGCTCTGGCGCCCGCAGGAACAAGGCGAAGATCATCACGATGCTCCCTTGCCCGATTCCGAACCAGAAAAAGGCGGCTTCGAATCCGTCCGTTTGAATC
>DASRAF010000056.1:0-2092 GCA_035638295.1 Pseudolabrys sp. | reverse complement strand
ATGAAAGAAATTGTAGCGCCCCTCCCACCAGTCCGCGGCGCCAATAGAGATGCATTGCCGGTACAACGTCACGGCCGTCGCGATAGAGGGCATAAGGCACCATTACCAATGCAATCCCCACAAAGAGCCAGACTGAATAGGCAGCGGGGTCGATTGAGGCTCGCGCGCCTATTCCGTCGACAACTGAGTAGCCACAGACCGCAACTGCCGTAAAGAGCGCAAAACCAATCGCGCGGCGATCGATGACGGCAAGATCGCGGCCACCACGCGCAGACAGCAACAGAACCCCCGCAATCAAGGCAAGGATACCGGTCCACCCGACCAGGCTTAGTTTTTCGCCGATGAAGACGGTTGTCGCGGCGGCCGTCATCAGAGGCGCGGCGCCGCGAGCGATCGGATAGACTTGGCCGAGATCGCCGGTGCGATAGCTTTCGACTAACGACGCGAAATAAATGAGGTGAATCGCGACCGATGTAATGAGCCATGGCCAGGCTCCCCAGGCCGGCAGACCCACGAACGGAATGAGTACCAGCGCCACAATGGCCGAACCGATCGAGATTAACGTGGTGGTAGAAAGCGGATCGAGTCCAACCTTAATCAGCGCATTCCAAGTAGCGTGACAGGCAGCAGCGAATAAAACCGCAAGGAAAACGACATTTTCCATCGACGTCTGTATCCGGTCATTCGACGAAAGGAGGGGGGCGGGTCTCTGAGGGAGTTCGACCCGTTGTCGGGCAAAGCCCGTTGCGGCGCAAAAGGAACCGCATTTTTATACGGGGCAACCCTAGCCGATCGAACAGACCAAGAGTATCGTTTCTCAAACGCCAGATAAAATGGCGTCATCGGGAGGATACGCTAATGGGACAATCACGTCTTTCACGCCGTACTGTTCTCAAGACCGCTGCTCTCGGTTCTGCAGCGGCAATTACCGCGCCTTATGTTAGCGGCGTCTATGCCGCTGGTACGTTGTCTTTGGGCTGCTGGGACCACTGGGTACCAGGAGCCAACAAAGCGTTCGATAAGATCTGCAAGGAATGGGGCGATAAGAACAAAGTCGATGTGCATATCGACTACATCACCTCCCAAGGCGAGAAAGATAAACTGACCGCCGCGGCGGAAGCTCAGGCCGGCACCGGTCACGACATCATGTCGCACCGTGACTGGAATATTCAGATCCACCAGCATCTGCTCGAACCACTCGATGACGTGATTGCCCAGTTGATCAAGCAGTACGGCCCGATCAGCCCGGTTGCTGAATATCTTGCAAAGATCAAAGGCACGTGGCGCGGCGTACCGACTGCCATCGGTAGTCAGGTCAAACCATGTCAATCACGATTTGATCTCTACAAGGAGCATTGTGGGATCGACCTGGTCGACATGTTCCCGGCTGACGAGGCGCAGTACGACAAAGCCAAGACGGACAGGTGGACGTGGGATCTGTATCTCGATTGCGCGCAAAAGCTACACAAGGCGGGTTTCCCAGTTGGCCTGCCGATGGGTCAGACTAGCGACGCTGTCGACTGGGTCGGTGCGCTGTTCAAGTCCTACGGCGTGGTGATGATCGACGAGAAGGACAACATCAAGGTCAACTCGGACGAAACTCGTGTCGCCCTCGAATATTTGAAGAAGCTCATGCCGGTGAACCCGCCGGAAGTCTACGCCTGGGACGACGCAGGCAATAATCGGTGGATCATTTCCGGTAAGGGTTCAGGAATTATGAATCCCCCAAGTTCCTGGGCGGTCGCCAAGCGTGACAATCCGAAGGTTGCGGAAAACATCTGGTTACACGCGATGCCGAAAGGTCCGAAGGGCCGCTTCGTGGGTCAACTTCCACAGTTTTACGGTCTGTGGAGCTTCTCGAAGAACAAAGCTGCCGGCAAGGATCTCTTGCTGCATGTGTCGCAGAAGGAATCGATAGCTCAATTGGTTGCCGCCTCAGTCGGCTATGACCTGCCTTCGTTCAAGAGCATGTACGATCTGGATACTTGGAAGACGGTCGAGCCGCCGAAAGGTGTGGTTTACAGCTATCCACCGCGCGGTGACGAGCAAACCTCGATGTTCGGAGCGCCTGCACGCTCCGAAGTCGGTGCTC
>DASRAF010000055.1:0-3173 GCA_035638295.1 Pseudolabrys sp. | reverse complement strand
GGAAGACAACGACGACAACGTCTTCATGCTCAAGATGCGGCTCGAGCTGCTCGGCGATTTCGAGGTGCTGACGGCGGAGGATGGCGAGAAGGGCTGCGCAATGGCGATTAGCGAGCGCCCTGATATCATCCTGATGGACCTCGAAATGCCCGTGGTCGACGGCTGGGAAGCTACACGAAGGCTCAAGGGCAGTCCGCAAACCCGCGACATCCCCATCATCGCGCTGTCCGCGCATGTGCTCGCCGGTGAACGCGAAAAGGCGCTCGCGGCAGGGTGCAACGAGTTCGACACCAAGCCGATCGAATTCGACCGGCTGGTCGCAACCGTTCGCCGCATCCTCGCCGACCTCAAATGACGGCGACCCTTGAATATGCGTGATTTCAAAGGGTTGGATCACCGGCCATTGGGGGTGGCATCCTAGCGATTCAGAACAATTAAGATCTGTCCCAAGGACGTAGCCTGCGTTTGGCGGCACAGTTGACCGGTCAATGGCGGCATACCGTTAAAGCAGCAGAAGGGGCACGTCATGAGCGACCTAACCTTGAAGGTGGACCAAGAGAGACAGGGCGGGACGCGGCCTTCGGACATCGTATGGGCGGCGGGATATTTAATCGGGACCATCCTGCTTGTACTTCTGTGGGCAAACGTTCCGGCGTGAGCCCCGTGGGCTCATCGAACCCCTGGACCGCCAAGGTGCTCGGCTCTCGACCTGCCAGCGATTTTCATCACCCGCGCCGACGAGGCGATCGAATAAACCGCCGCGCATTCATCTCGCTGCTCGGCGGCACGGCGGCGTGGCCGCTTGCGGCGCGCGCGCAGCAGCCAGCAATGCCCCTCGTCGCGCCTTTGTTTAGGCACCATCGAGGCTGCCCTCGGAACTGACCGTGACTCCGCTCGAAGTCCTGCGGCGCTATCAGGCGCACGACTACACCCTTCTCGGCGTGCTCGCCAGCCGCGCGCGAGCCATTCCCGAGCATAGCTTCATGGAATTCGGTGATGCTCGGCTCACCTATTCGCAGACGCTTGCGCGCGTGCACGAGGCTATGGCGCTGCTTGCCGCAAAAGGCGTCAAGCCGGGCGACCGCGTCGCCGTGATGTCGCACAACCATCCGGCAACCGTCATCCTCTTCGTCGCGTTGGCATCGCTCAGCGCGATCATGGTGGGCTTGAATCCAGATTTCGGCGAGAAGGAGGCGCGTTACGTCCTGGATCATTCCCAGTCGAGCGGCATCATCTGCTCGTCCGCCGCCTTGCCTACGGCTCAGGCCGTCGTGGGCACGCTGCCGGCGCGGCCCTGGATCATGACTAACACGGCGAATTTTGCCGGATTGCCGGTTTTCCCCGAAGCACCACCTGGCAAGCAACATTCAGCGCCAGCTCCGATCGGCCGCGCGGACGATGCCTGCATCATCATCTACACCTCCGGCACGACAGGATACCCCAAGGGCGTGATACACAGCCAAAACAGCGTTGTGCTCGCCGGTGAGGGTTTCGTGCGCCGCATGCACCTCCAGCCCGAAGAGCGGCTGCTCTGCATTCTACCGATGTTCCATGTCAATGCGATCTTCTATTCGCTATTCGGAACGATCGCCGCCGGCGCGACGCTGCTCCTTGAGGAAAAATTCTCCGCATCGAATTTCTGGAAGACCGTCGCGGCGCGCAAAGCGACCGAAACGAACACGATCGCAGTGGTGATGAATATCCTGATGCGCCGCTCGCGCGAAGAGTTCGTGGCGGGGCATACGCTCAGAAAAATCTACGGCGCGCCGTTCTCGCCTGAAATCTATCATGTCTACGAAGAGGAGTTCGGTGTGCCGCATCTCATCGAAGGCTATGGCATGTCGGAGATCCCCGGCGCGTGCAGCAACCCGTTCGACGGCGAAAGGCGCAAGGGCGCGATGGGCAAGCCGAGCCTGCACCCGGACCCGACGGTGAACCTCGCCGAAGTAAGAATAGTCGATGATGATTTCAACGAAGTCCCGGTCGGCACTACCGGCGAGATCGTGGTGCGCACGCCGACGATCATGAAGGGTTACTACCGCGATCCTGAAGCCACCGCGGCCGCGTTCCGCAATGGCTTTTTCCTGACCGGCGACTTGGGACGGATTGATGCCGACGGCTACCTCTGGTTCGTCTCACGCAAGAAGGATGTCATTCGGCGGCGCGGGGAGAACATCTCTGGCGCAGAGATCGACTTGGTTGCGGGGGATCATCCCGAGGTCGTTGAGGCCGCCGCGATCGGCGTACCCGCCGAGTTGGGCGAAGACGAAGTGTTGCTGGCGGTGGTGAAAAAAACGGGCAGCACGTTAACCGAGCACGCGCTCGCCCAATGGTGCCGCGCGCGGCTCGCGCCCTTCAAGGTGCCGCGCTATGTGCTGTTCGTCGATGCGCTGCCGCACACGCCGACCCATCGCATCGCGAAGTTCGAAATGCGCAAGGATCCGACACTGAAACTGCGCGCGGTGGATCTCGCCTCATCCGATGCCGCGCAATGATCGAGCATTGAGAAGATGAAAGGAGCTGCCGTGGCCCGTGAACATCAACCGATCCGCAGCGACCTGGGTTGGAGCACAACCGATCGAATCACCGTGCGTGGCCTCGATCTGGCGAACGAAATCATCGGCCATTTCAACCTGGGCGACATGGCTTTCCTCGAGTTCACGGGGCGCAAGCCGACACCGGCGGAGTCGAAGCTCTTCAATGCGGTCACCGTAACCCTTGTCGAGCATGGCATAACGCCGAGTTCGATCGCCGCGCGCATGACCATCGCCGGCGCACCGGAGGCGCTGCAGGCCGCAGTCGCGGCGGGTCTGTGCGGCCTGGGCAGCGTGTTCGTCGGTAGCATGGAACATGCCGCGGTCATGCTCGAGCAGGCACTTCCCTATGGCACTGATCACTCGAGCGCGGACCTCGTCCAGCTCGCCGCAGAGATCGTCGACCGCTATCGTGCCGAAAAGCGCATCATTCCCGGCATTGGCCATCCAATCCACAAGCCGGTCGATCCGCGCGTGCTGCGCCTTTTTGCGATCGCTGCAGAGACCGGATTCAACGGCCGCTACGTCGATCTGATGAAGTGCATTCATGCGCGCGCAGAAGCTGCGTCGGGCCGCATGATGCCGATAAATGCGACCGGCGCAATCGGCGCGCTTGCCTGCGAGTTGGGCTTCCCGCCG
>DASRAF010000054.1:0-9387 GCA_035638295.1 Pseudolabrys sp. | reverse complement strand
CGCAGCTCATCGGGAAGCCGCTCGAGCAGGGTCGCGACGGCGATACGTCGCTTTTGCGCGTACTTGTACAGGTCTATTCCCGCTCGCGTGCGGCTCGAGAATCGGATCTCTTTCGCTCGTACATCTGCGTCGAGAAGATTGCGCGGCAATTCGCCCCTTGCGCTCCAGAGATCAATCTGGAAGGCAAGCGTGTCTCGTCTGGGCCGGCTGTCTAGCACCCATTGCAAAGGCGTGTTGGAAACGAGACCACCATCCCAATAATACTCGCCATCGATCTCGGTGGCCGGAAAGCCAGGTGGCAGCGAGCCGCTGGCGATAATATGCGCCGGGGTAATTCGATCAGTGGTGGTGTCGAAGTAGACGAAATTCCCGGTCCGGACGTTGACCGCGCCAACGCTCAAGCGTGTGCCGCCAGCATTGATGCGATCAAAGTCGACGAGCCGCTCGAGCGTAGCCTTCAGGGGAGACACATCATAGTAGCTGACCGCATCGGCGCGGGCAGTTTCCCATGGCGCCAACGGTGGCAGCCGGGGTGTGAAGAAATTGGGAGCACCGAATAGCATGATGCCGAGCGCTCGGATCTGGTTGAGCAGCGAATGGGCTGATTCATCCGAGATGGCTAGTGCGGAAAAATACGGAACGCCTAGTGGCGACGTGCTGACGGATTCCCAGAAATCTCGCAATCTCTCGACACGTTTTTCCGGCGGATTCCCGGCGATCAATGCCGAGTTGACGGCACCGATCGAAATGCCGGCGACCCAGTCCGGATGCAGGTTAGCCTCGGCTAGGGCCTGATAGACGCCGGCCTGATAGGAACCCAGCGCGCCTCCACCTTGGAGCAGCAGTACGGTTTGTTCGAACCGCGCATTGCTGCGATGAAGATGTTTTTGCGTCGCCAGCGGTGGTGCATCCATGTCCGTCCGAATCCGCCACTTGATGATGATGGAAGGTCACGGCGATCAGGTGTGCGCGACAGTAAAACGAATATGCTGCGGATATTCGCTCAACGCCCGACCTTGCCCTCACTGTGGGTTTCGATGCTTACAGAACCTAACAACCCATTTTTCTTTATTGTCGCTGCATAAACGAGTTGGACTATGGTCCCATGGATCAGCCGTGTAGTCAGCTTTGGTCTTAAAAAGTGTACTCACCCATGTCCGTTGAGGGCCAAAAGCGGACAATCGCGCGAATCCTTCTTTCGATTTAGTCGTGCCTTGCGTGCAAGCGGCAGTATCGACCTTCGGCCACATTCACCATCTATCGCGTGATTAGGCCTCGGCTAATATCGACTTTCGATGAGCTGATCGTATATTGCTGAACGACTTTGCTTCTGTCGAAAAAAATTACGAGCGATTTCTTATCCCCTTCGGCACCACTGTAAACTATATTCACATAGGGGATAAAGTTTGTGGGCTTCGAGTGCATTCTGGAAAATTCATATTCCCATGATTCATTCCCGCTGTCGGTGTAGGAAGTCTTTATAGGATCGCCGTACAGTTGGCGAACTTGCGCTTGGGTAGTTCTTCCTTTGACCAATTGTGCGCGCACGGTTTCTTGCGAAGCGTCGGCGATACTTTCATTGCCGCTGCTTGCGCACCCACCTAGAAGCGCCGATGAAAGCCCAACCGCGACGAAGATACGCCACGCCATTACGCCCCCCACCGCTGTGGTCTCGGGAACTGTTGCTCATCGCCATGCATCGAACAATGTAGCCCGCTACCCGAGCACCATTTACCACCCTTGCGAAGGATCATTGCGGACCAATACCCGTATGTCGGACCGACCAATGATCGTCAACGACAATACGGGACAGCAGCAGATGATTCCGAACAAAAGTTGCCGAGAATCCTCAGTTCCGTAGATTCAAAAGTGAATGCGTACTTTCTTACTTCCGCCCATCGCTTGGGTCTCTATCCAGCTGGTATGCCTTTTACCGTCACACCTAACCGCGAAAGATGCCGTTCAGCTTCAGCTGACGCTGAACGACAACGACAAGGGCACCTATGGGTCACAAGCGGACATTTCGGAAAGTGTAATTGGGGTGTCCGCTTTGGGCCAATAGCGGACATCCGTTCGATCTCAGACGAATATAGCAACGCGCCGCAGGTGGATCAGAAGGCGCTCTTTTACATTGGCGGAGCAACCCCATCTTTACCGACTGTGATACGGTCGGCTGAGTTCGTGGAAATCCTTAGCCACGCAAATAAGATTTCGTCGAACTCTGCAAGAGAGATTGCACAGCTAATGCGGCATCCTCAGTACAACTGCGATCTGGTCGCTTGCGATGCGGCTCTTGAGAGACGAAATCACATTGTTCGATCCGAACTAGATGCCCTGCTTGCGAGCGCGACACGTCCTGATGACGCGCAAATTAGCCACGGGGCCAGGGCCATAAGCAGGCCGCTTAGCGCAGTACACTGATAATCCGAAATCCATCTCCGCTTTGGGTCAGAAGCAGACATGTGCGGCGCACAAGCTCATGTCCGCTTTACCCCGAAAGCGACATCAAAAGCGACATAATGGAATGTCGGCTTTGGGCCAATAGCGGACATGTGTGGAGCAGTTATTCGATGACCTCATCGATGATGGACAACACACCGGCCGGGATGCTCAGGTCCAGTACCTTTGCCGCTTTGCGGTTGAGCACAAACTCGAATTTCGTGGGCTGAAGCACGGGCAGATCCGCTGGCTTTGCGCCCTTAACAATTCGGGCAGCGTACGTGCCGATAAGGCGATAGGTGTCCGGCAAATCATTGCCATAGCTCATGAGACCGCCGGAGACGACGGACTCCTTGAGTGAATAAATAGCTGGAACACGATTTGACGCCGCCAGGTCGGCAAGCTTTTCCCGGGCAGCTGCAAAGAAGGCATCGGCGGGCACTAACAGCGCAGGAATGTGTTTCTCGACGATAGATTTGAAAGCAGCGTCAAGCTCGGGGTCGTTCTTGGCTTCCATAAATTCGACCTTGAGGCCAGTCGTCCGCGCTGCTTCCTCGATATCCTTTCGTTGAGCCGCAGCAGTTATGCTGTCGGGATTCAAGAGTGCGCCCACAGTCGTCATTCCTGGCTTTAGGTCTCGCAACAATCCAATTCGTTTTGCCTCGATTACCGCGTTTAAATTGCTAACGCCTGTGATATTGCCACCGGGCCGACTTAGGCTTGCAACAAATCCGCCCACAACGGGATCGCCAATAAAAACTGCAACAATGGGAATTGTGTGA
The DNA here is from genome assembly GCA_035638295.1 of Pseudolabrys sp. GTDB lineage: Bacteria > Pseudomonadota > Alphaproteobacteria > Rhizobiales > Xanthobacteraceae > Pseudolabrys. The sequence goes on along the minus strand of DASRAF010000054.1, from coordinate 6,166 downwards.
GTAGCAGCGGCTGCAACCTTCGCTGTCATATCGCCGCCGACCGATATCAGCACCGCGGGCTGTTGGGCCAAAAGATCAGAGGCCTGCCCAGCGAGACGTTCGTAGTGACTATCTGCCCAACGGTAGTCAATGGTGGCGTTTTGCCCCTCGATTACTCCGTATTCTGCCAAACCTTTGCGAAAGGCATCCACCAAATGTGCGCTTTCCTTGGCCGACCGCGCACTAAGAAACCCAATAACCGGCTTATTCGCAGGTTGAGCGTCCGCAGCAAGCGGCCAAACCGCTGACCAAGCGATTAGCTTGATGAACGCGCGCCGCTTCATTGTCGCCCTCGCGGTTTGGAACAGCCCATCGTAACGAATTAAGCGGCAGGTTCGAAAGGGGCTCATGTCCGCTATGGGTCAAAAGCAAACATATGCATCGCAAAACGGCATGTCCGCTTTACCCCCAATAGCGGACATTGATCATCCGTTAGATCCAAACATCATTCTGGGCCGTCCGGTCTCCGCCCTCATGACCTGTATTAAACACCCCGCGCGGCTCGATCAGCAAAAGTTTGACCTCGTGCTCGGCATAAGGCTTGTGCTCAACGCCCTTCGGCACGACAAACATTTCGCCAGCAGATACCTGTACTGCGCCATCGCGAAAATCGATCCGCAGAGTGCCTTCTAAAACAATGAAGGTCTCATCTGTATTCGTATGGTTATGCCAAATGAAGTCCCCCTGTAGCTTCGCGATTTTGAATTGGTAGTCGTTCATTTCGGCTATGACTTTTGGCTGCCACTGTTCGTCGAACAATTTGAACTTTTTGCCGAAGTTGATCGCCTGATAGTTCATTGTGTGGGTGCTCCGTCGGCGGTGGCGGGCGCGTTGTGAGGCGCGCGAATAGTGTAGCGCCTCGTCCTATTATTCTTGAAGAGGAATTTCCGCTTTCGGCCAAGAGCGGCCATAGATGCATCAGGCAACAACTAGATTGAGGCGACGCAATCGACTTCGATGTCGAAAGGGCCTGTAAAAGAGGGTACGTGAAGGAAGATGCGGGCTGGAGACTCGTTCGGGAAATAGCGCGCGTAGACGTCGTTGAAAATGGTGAAGTGTGTAGGCTCAGGCGTACAGTAGACATTGCACTTGAGCACATTCGCGAGCGATGAGGCAGCGGCTTCAAGACACTCGCACATTTGCGTGAGGACAATCTCGGCCTGGCGCTCGAAGGGCAAGCGTTTAATTTCGCCCGTGCCGGGTTCAAACGGCGGCAACCCTGAAAGGAATACCAAGCCGTTCGCCAACGTGACCGGATAGATCGGTCCTTTGCGGCGACGTTCGAGATAACTTGAATAGGGCTCAACACGCAATCTCTGCATGGTGGCGTCTCCATTGCTCACAGCTCCATAACATCTATTCGCGCAAAGTTAGTTCGGCCGCCGCCGAACTATTTCTGCTTGTCCGACTGTTTCTAACCACGATAGAGTCCCGCATGGTTGCTGCTGCTAACATGGTCGAGATCGCGGCCCTCGTCGGTGATACTGCGCGCGGGCTGGCTTATGCGGCAACGAGGGTCGCGCGCCATCCGCCTCACCTCAGCTGGCCGGCGTGGGCTGCGCGAGATCTTCGGCATGGAACTAGCCGACAGGCGTCGCTGATTGCTGGCGGGTCTGATGTCCGCTTTGGGTCACAAGCGGACATTTGCAGTGCACGCGTCCATGTCTGCTTTGGGCCATAAGCGGACATCCGGAAGGTGACCGCGCCGACGATCAGGAACGCGATCTCCGCTCCTGGACCACCGTGCCAGCCAACGCGGTCACGCCGCACTCAGGCAGCTATAGATTCGCCCGTAATCGTTCGAAGCAAGATCCCCGCGATGCCGCGGCTTTGTTTTCTGGCTTCGGCAGTCAGGAATTGCGCAGCGTCTATTGCCTCGTCCAAATCACTGCACTTGTAGCTATCAACGCCAACTCGAAGATCTCGATCATAGAGTTCAACCCAAAGTCCCAATTCTTCTGGGGAATTGACCGATGGCAGTTCGAGCAGGCGAACCTCGAAGGTCCCAATCCTCGCGATCACGGAGTAGCGTGAGCCGTCGTCTTGTTTGGGAGTGAGAAAGAGGCTCGCGTAAGTTTCTGTTACACGCGCAGCGATCATTTTGACCATCCGTGTTTGAGGGCCGCTTTTGCACCGGCAACAGCTCGGCCACTGGTCAATTGCTAATAACAAAAGCCCGCACGGTCTTGCGATAGCTTGCCAGGTTTTGCTTTTTTTCGTCGGCAATACAAAAGAGAAAAATCCTATACGAAGGTATCGACCACGCTTTTCGTTTAATTGTCCCGTGATTTCCTAGATGCATCCTCTAACCGTCTTACTAAGTCAGACATCGGCGCGGTTAGTGGCCGGTGTTCTTCCTCTTTGAAAACGCGTTGAACTTCTTCGGTCAATAGGTGCCTAAGCAGGCGGTAATATGCCCGTCTTTCTTGTTGTTGCTCTAATTGATGTCTGCGCACGTCCACACACCTCGTGTGCGCATAGGTTCAATGTGGGAAAACAAACATTGAGCGGACACGTTCCGCCGGTAAAAGAAAATGTCGCGCAATAGACAGCGGCATTGGACGCTTATGGGAAATTTTCGGTACGCGACGCCAAACAAAATTTTTGTTTCACCATCGCTGAAGCGTCTGATAATCGTCACTCTGTCGCCAGACTATGGTCACCCTTCAGCAGTAAGTGGACCGTCCCCAAAAACAACATGAAAGGTGTACGGATGGTTGGTAAAGAGCCTGTCTGTTTTGATCCCGAGACCATTAGCGCCTTAAAGGAGATTCTAGATGAAGCTTGGAACCGCCTGCCTGCCGAGCGGCAAGCTACAATGCTCAAGACAACACTGGCCGAACGCCTCCTTAAGACGGCCGCTGAAGGCGAGCGCAATCGAGATCGCCTGCTAGACGTTGTACTACGCGAGCTTGCTGCCTGAAGTTTATCAGCAACGTCTTTTTTGCCGCACAACACTCCCTATCGACCGTACGACCTCTTAGCTAGCGGCCATAAACAACGGAGAAATTTTGTGACCTACGTCGACGGATTTGTTGCCGCTGTTCCCACTACCAATCGTGAAATCTATAAGAAACACGCCGAAGCGGCCGCAGTGGTGTTCAAGGAGCATGGCGCTTTGAAATTCGTGGAGTGCTGGGGTGATGATGTTCCCGACGGGAAGCTCACCTCGTTTCCTATGGCAGTCAAACGCAAGGACGACGAAACGGTCGTCTTTTCTTGGATCGTCTGGCCGTCGCGCGACCTTAGAAACGAGGGCATGAAGAAGGTCATGGCCGATCCTCGCATGCAGCCGGATGTAAACCCCATGCCCTTTGATGGAAAGCGCATGATCTACGGCGGCTTTGAGATGATTGTAGAGGCTTGATGGTGCGGTACGAGACTTCAGTAAAAGCAGGATCCAAAAGTACCCCGGCCATGTCCGCTTTGGGTCAGAAGCGGACATATGCTGTGGGTCAAAAGTTCTCATGCGCTGCATCAATTGTCGATCAACTGGTCGGCGCGTTCGAGCACTGTCGGTGGGATGGTCAGACCGACCTATTTGGCGGTCTTCAGGTTGATAATGAGTTCGAATTTGGTGGGCTGCTCGACCGGAATATCACCCGGCTTCGCTTTGCTCGCCCCCTGCTGGAGTGCCTTTGGTCAGCAGGCGCACCGTACGACACGAGACCGCCGCTTTCGACACGTTGATCGGCCGAACGTCGATGCCCATTGCGGGCGCGCCGGGTAGCGCCAAACTCTCGACAAATCCCGCGCCCGGGTCTGGTGCTATCGTGAACACGATCGGGACGTCGCGCTTCGTCTGTAAGGCCGTCATCTCCGACGAACACAATCGGCACCGTATTTCCGACATGTTGCAAGGCACGTCGCGCTGAGTGTGCCGCTGGCCAAGACAAGGCGCGAGCGCCATTATTTCTGCTGCGTATCCGCGTTCGCGTTCGACATCGTCTGCACCCCAGGGGTGTAGTCGATGTCCACTTTGGGCCAATAGCGGACATCATCGCGACGGCGACAAGCATTTGCAGTTTTGGTAGGTTACATTACGCGGCACATACCAGTCGCAAAGTTGATCTACAGATGCAACGCACGGCCGCTGCAAACTTGTTTGAGATGATACTTGCGTGGCAGAGCAAGCATCGTGAGCGCCGGTATTGGCGGCCGTGGCGAGCGGAACTTTGCCCTGGTGCCCGTGTCGGATTGGTACAAGCCGGGAACCTGGGCGATGTCGTGCACACGCTGCCAATGGCCGGCGCAATCAAAGCCGCCTGCCCGACCGCGACGATCGTGTTCATAGGCCGGCGCTATACCGAATCTCTGGTGCGGGCTAGCAAGTACGTCGATGAGTTCTTCGACGCCGAATTGGCGAAGCGCGATGCCGACGCCGTTGCCGCGCAAAAGCTCGATATCCTGCTCAACCCGTATCGCTGGAAGGAAATCGCGCGCACCGCGACGCGCGCGGGCGTGCCAGTGCGGATCGGCAACTTTCGCCGGCGCAATGTCCTCTTCCTCGGGTGCAATCGTTTCGTCTTTTATGGCCGTGCCCGGACCGGACTGAATGAGGGTGCGCTCAACATGCGCGATTTGCGGGCGCTCGGATTGCGGCTTGAACCTTCGAATGCGGAAATGGCAGCGCTTGCGGGCCTCTCTCGTCTCGAGCCGTTAGCTGCCGAGCACCGCGCGCTTTTCGCGCCGGGGTATTTTCATCTCTTGCTGCAGACAAAGACGGACGGCCATGGGCGCGAATGGCCGCTCGAGCATTTCTTCACGCTGGTTCGCTTGCTGGCGGCCGAACGCGTTCAGGTCATCCTTAGCGGAACGGCGGCCCAGGGGAACATTGTGCGCACCGCCTGCCCGGCGCTGCTAACCGAGCGAAACGTAACGGACGCTTCCGGACGTTTTACCCTGCCGCAACTGTTGGCGTTCATTGCGGCGGCCGACGGCATTGTCAGCGCAAGTACCGGCCCAGTGCATCTCGCCGCGGTGCTTGGCATTCATGCACTCGGCATCTTCCCTGGGCGGGACAGCTTAAACGGAAAACGCTGGTTCCCGCTCGGCCCGAAGGGCGAGGCCCTGCAGGCCGTCGAGTTTTGCCCGCGCAATGCGAAATGCGACCTGAGCCTCGGCGGACCGTGCCAGTGCACGATCTCGATCACACCGCAAATGGTCTATAAGCGCGTAATGGCTTGGTATAACGACCGCAAGCGGCTGGCTGTGTAACTGACAAGTCGTGCGAGGACCGGAAGAACCGTTGGAGCGAGCGTTTAATGTCCGCTTTGGGTCAACAGCAGAGATATGCAGCGCACAAGCTCATGTCCGCTTTACCCCTATTAGCGGCCGCAAAAGCGGACATTTCGCACTGCAATCAGCTTGACCTTTGATCCAAACGAACGCGGGCGTGCTAGTCTTCACCATTAGGATGGATGCCGATGCCATTCAAAGAAATCACCAAGATCACGCTGGAGGCGGCGGAAGCCATCGAACTTGATACCGGTGTTTTCTTGCCGCCCGGCTCCTATCAGGGGGCGAGAATGCGCACCCGCGACGACTTACCGGGCGACGTAATCTGGAAGCCTACAAGATACCGCATCGAACTTACTACCGAACAGATCGCCAGCATGGGGGCCAAGGTCCAGCCCAATCAGAGTTTCGAAGAAATCGACGTTACAAAATTCGTCCGCAGAGGACGGTTAATTATACGCTGACCGGACCCGATTGACTGACGTGAAGTTCCCGGCCCTTTTCAGCGGCCCGCTCGACCCAGGCGGTAAAGCCCATCCAATAGTACGCTGAACCGCAAGCCGATCCCTCATGGCTGATAGTTTGCCGTCGACTGCTCCGATTTGAATTTCTCCATCGCAGCGTAAAGATTGGGCGTTCGGTTATGCAGACCACGTACGGCTTCCACATGTCCGCAGTCGCGGAACGTGCAGCCGCTGTACAGGCCAGCTTGCTTGACGATGTCGTCCATGTGGTAGACGAACGCGGGCCCGCGATTCCAACCCGTCTGAATATCGCAGGCTGCACCGATGTAGTGGTTGGAGCCCGCGACATGAGTGCCCCGCGGTGCCCAGCACCTGGTGATGTTGGCAGGCACCTTATAGCCATGCTCTTTCAACAGCGCGAAGAA
>DASRAF010000053.1:0-2898 GCA_035638295.1 Pseudolabrys sp. | reverse complement strand
TGTTGTGATCGGCTGCACCGCAGAATTGCGTGACGAACTAGAATCCATGCCCCGCCTTGGTGATACGATTATTGTCGGCGAACGCGGCAAGCCACTCAGGGCGGCAAGCCTGAGCGTCATGATTAGGAAAAGACTGCGCTCGATGGGCGTTAACGGCTATTCGATCCACGGGCTGCGAAAGAATGCGGGCAATGCCCTAGCTGAGGCCGATGGAACCGAACGCGAGATTATGGTGCGCCTCGGTCATAAGAGCCCTCAGATGGCGGCGCACTACACCAAGCGAGCAAGCCAGAAGAAGCTGGCGCGTTCAGCCGTTGAAAAACTGGAACGGGCGAAGGCCGTCCGGTGACTCGAATCGCGCAAAGTGGCAAACCCAAAAACGAAACAGGGTTATGTCAGTGGCAACCCCATTGATTTAGTTAGTATTTTGCACTGACGTAAGAAATCGCCACTAACGTACCATCTGCCGAACGCGGCTTCGCGACCGCAGCACGGGCACTGGAAGAGGGCGGAAGGGAATGCCGAAGACCGTCCTGATCGTGGAAGACAACGAGCTGAATATGAAGCTCTTCCACGATCTGCTCGAAGCACACGGGTATCAGACCGTCGGCACGCGCAACGGCATTGAAGCGCTGGACCTTGCGCGCAAACACCAGCCCGACCTCATTTTGATGGACATCCAGCTGCCGGAAGTCTCCGGCCTTGAAGTGACCAAATGGCTCAAGGACGATCCCGGCCTCAAGGCAATCCCGGTGGTGGCCATTACGGCATTTGCGATGAAAGGCGACGAGGAGCGCATCCGGGAGGGCGGCTGTGAAGCCTATCTGTCAAAGCCGATCTCGGTCGGAAAGTTCATCGAAACGATTCGCCACTTCCTCGGCTCAAGTTGACCGCCCGCATGAAATTTTCCCGAGCCATTCCAGTGCGTTAAGAGCGCGATTTGGCCGAAAGCTATGTGTGGTTTAGCCTTACCGACGAAGTCTCGTGGGCGCGGCTCAGATGTACGCAATACCCTACGGTGTCAGGTCCGCCGCATCTCCTGGGTCCGTGGGGTTCGGCCGGTTCGGGAGTGGTGCGAGTGGCCTCCTTGTCGCTGCTTCTGGCCGGCCACCATCTTTCGCGGTCGTGCGCGCTAGGGCCGAACGATCGTCCAGCCTTTTTCACCGAGCTCGATCAGCGTGACCACGCCGGCTTTGACGCGCTCGGCATTTTCGACCAGCGCAGGCTCCTTGCCTGCCTTGCGGGTCATCGCCTCCAAAGTGTTCTCGCACGCCATGAACGAGACATTGGGCATGCTCTCCTTGAAGGACTTGAGCCGTGGTTTCACCGGTGACGTGTCCGCCAGCAGCATGTTGAGTCCGGCATTGAAGGCGACGATCTGGATGTCGACCTCTTCGCCTTTGTCGGAATAGTACTTCGACACGTTCGCGGCGACGTTGAGCACCGCGTTCATCTTGTCCGGATCATTGTCGCTGATCTGCAGCGCGAGCCTGTGCTTTTCGCCGGCGTTCGCTTGCGCGAATGCCAGCGGCACGAGCAGCAGGGCGGCGAAAAGCGTGCGAAGCATCCCGGATGCCTCCGCGACCTACTTGATCTTGGATTCCGAATATTCGACGTGCTTCTTCGCGATTGGGTCGTACTTCTTCTTCTTCATTTTGTCGGTCTGCGTGCGCGAGTTCTTGCGCGTCACGTAGTAGTGGCCGGTCCCGGCGCTGGAGACCAGTTTGATCTTGAGACTGATGGCTTTGGCCATGGATTTTCCTCTAGAGCCTTAAGTGACGGTGGCGTCTTGGCGCGGAAACTAGCGCCGAAGCGGCAAATGTCAAGAAATGCCCGGATTTACAGCGTTTACAGCAATTCCCGGAAGAACTGCTTCTGGATCATGAAGTAAAACGGCACCGGCAGGTCGTGTCCCATGCCGGCTTCCACGCGGGCCAGGAGTTCTTCCAGCACAATCCCGGTAATTGTCGGCATGTCGAGAAGAGTAGCTTCCTCAATCGGCACCCACGTCAGTTCAACGAGTTCGGAGTCCGGCCCCACCACACCCTCGATCTTATGCGCTACCGCCGAGGCATCGGCGGTCAAGAAGCGTGTGTCGTAACGGCGCGGGCGCCGCGGCGGCGTTATGGCGCGCGCGATGAAGTGAATTTGGCCCAGGTCGGGATGCACATTTGCCTTGGCGAACTCGGTCCAGATCTCTCCTGGCGTTTCCGGCGGACGGTCGCGCTTGACGCCTAGCAGCAGCCCGGTCTCCTCGGCGGTCTCGCGCACGGCGGCGAGGGCGAAAGCGCGCGCAAAATCGGGACCCGGTTCGGGCACGCGTTCCTGCAGCTTTTTCTGCGCATCAGGATGCAATTCGCTGATGGCGGGCATCGAACTGTCGAGCGCTTCGATACGGCCGCCAGGGAAAACGAACTTGCCTGGCATGAATTTGTGGTTGGCGTGACGGCGACCCAGCAGAACCTTTGGCTGTGCACCGGAGCGATCGATTAGCATCAGCGTCGCGGCATCGCGTGGCTGGCTGTCGGGAAACGACATGTCGCGTTCCGACTTCGTCATGCGCTCGGCCCAGAGTTTCCCGAGGTCTTTTGTCATCATCTCTTCCGTTGTCTGCCGCGCGCCCGATACGTGTACTGCCGCTCTTCGTGTCTGGGGACCGATCGACCGCGACGGCCCTCGGACAGGATCTCAAACCGCAGCGCTCCGGCAACCGGCGCAGCTTCGACCAGCTTGACGGTCACCGGATCGCCAAGACGATAGGTTTCGCCAGAGCGAGAACCAACCATCGCATGGCCTTTCTCGTCATAGCGGAAATATTCGTCGCTGATGGTTCGCGCCGGCACGAAGCCGTCGGCTCCCGTGTCGCGCAGTTTCACGAATAGGCCAGCCCGGGTGACG
>DASRAF010000052.1:0-2346 GCA_035638295.1 Pseudolabrys sp. | reverse complement strand
CGATCGCGGTCCTCGTCAACCCGGCTAACGTCGCCCACACCGCGTCTGAAAGGGCGACCGTACAGGACGCGGCACGTGCCCTCGGCGCGCGCTTGGTGATTCTGGATGCCAGTAGTCCCAGCGAGATCGAAGCGGCTTTCGAGGTCCTTGGCGGTCAGCGGATAGGTGCACTTGTGGTAAGCGGTGAAATATTTTTTTTGACCCAGCGTGATCGGCTGGTCGAGCTGGCGGCCCGCCATGCAGTGCCAACCATATATGCGTACCGCGAGTTTCCGGTCGCCGGCGGGCTCATGAGCTACGGAGCCGATTTCGCGGAGCCTTACCGTCTGCTCGGGGTAAACGCCGGCCGGATTATCAAGGGGGAGAAGCCGGCCAATCTTCCAGTTCAACAGGCCACCAAGGTCGAGCTGGTCATCAATTTGAAAACCGCCAAGACCCTCGGCCTTGCCATACCGCTTCCGTTGCTTGGCCGCGCCGACCAGGTGATCGAATGAATGGCGGAATGTCCGCTTTTGGCCCAAAGCGGACATGCCGAAAAACGCAATCGATGTCGCTATTGGGGGTAAAGCGGACATGGCTTTTTGCACTGCATATGTCCGCTTATGACCCAAAGCGGAAGTCGAGCACGCCATTTTGCTGTGACGCACAATAGCTTCCATTCGATGTGGTAGGTTGTAGTCCTTGGGCTTGAGGAAGGCATGAGGCGACGGGAGTTCATCACGGTGCTTGGCGGCGCAGCGGTGTGTGATGTTCGATATCATCGATCGTATCGTGAATCTGGACCTTGGTAAGCGCGGTGTCGATAAGCTTTACGAACCGGCACGCGCGCGGTCAGGCGAGGCGTTGAGTGCGGCTGCAGCTCGGAGCATTGCCAAGCTAGGAGCTGGTGATCGCGTGGCTCTGGTGACGGGTTTGCTGACCCGACCGTGGGTTTCAATGACGATTGGCGAGACTGATGGACCGGTTGGTACTGCTGCACTCGCCAGAGCATTGAGCTATGGGTTCAATGCGATCCCCGTCGTGGTAACTGACTCTTCGCTCCTTGACCCGATCGGAGCCACTTTGCGCGCCGCGGGACTTGCAGTTGTGACGCTTGAACAGGCCAGGCGGGCAACATCAAACCGCCGTTTCTGCGGCGTCGCGGTCACACTCGGCTATCCTTTGGCGGACGACGAAGCGCGAGCTGAGGCTAATCGACTGCTTGACGAGCTGACACCGAGGGCAGTGATCGCGATTGAGCGCCCTGGCATGACAGAGCGCGGCACTTATCACAATATGTTTGGTCAGGATTACAGTGAAGGACGTGCGAGGATCGACTATCTTGTCGAAGAAGCCGGGGAACGGCGCATTCCAACGATCGGTATTGGCGATGGCGGTAATGAAATCGGGATGGGCGCGATCGCAGAGGCCGTTCGCAAGCACGTTCCACACGGCGAAATCTTGTGCGCGAGGGTGGTGACTGACGTGCTTTTGCCGGTCGGTGTATCGAACTGGGGCTGCTACGGTATCCAAGCCGCGCTTGCCATTCTCACCGAGAAACCTGAGCTAGCCCACAACTCATCATTGGAGAAAAATCTGATTGAGGCCGCGGCAGCCGCTGGTTTGGTCGATGGCATTACCGGAAAATGTGAAGCGACCGTGGACGGCATGCCCGTTGAAGTTCACATGGGCATAGTCCAGCTGCTTCGGACGACTGTCGAGCGCGCTCTAAGGAGGGATCATTGAGTAGGGTCATATCACCAGTCGCAATCGACGCTGTACGACTGTTGCTTGCGAATCCAACCCAAGACAATTTCTTAATCAGTCTGTGCGACCGGCGCTGCGGTCATCAGCTGTCCGCATGTGGACCGAAAAGCGACACTACGCTGACGAATGTCTGCTTCCTGGGGTAAAGCGGACATGACTTTTTGCACCGCATATGTCCGCTTATGACCCAAAGCGGACATTGGCTACCGCTTCCAATCTCCCCGTCTAAGCCGCTATCATGCGGTCACTTGATTCTCGGGGCGACAATGAGGCGACGAGAGTTCATCACACTTCTTGGCGCGGCGGCCGCATGCCCGCTGGCGGCGCGCGCGCAGTCAAAAGCCACTCCCTCGGCGGGCGTTACGAAACAAGATGACTTTGCGGACAAACTCGATTGCCTTTTGCAACAGGCGCAGCAGCTCGGCGCTCCCGTAGCCGCGATTGAGCGCGCCGTCGCGATCTCACGCCAGCCGATTTTCCCCAAAAAAGACGTGCTCGCGGTCTTCGACATTTCGCAACCGTCGGCGAACAAGAGATTCTACGTTTTGGATTTCACATCAGGTCAGGTCACCGCCCACTTCGCGGCGCATGGAAGAACCA
>DASRAF010000051.1:0-19388 GCA_035638295.1 Pseudolabrys sp. | reverse complement strand
CGACGTAGAGAATTCCAGAAATTGTAGTGGCCACAACCGTGGTCCAACCTAATTTGTGCCAGACCCGATGTATTGCTGGCGCTCCGGGATCAGTCCCCGGCGTCACATCGCCGCTTTCTTCCTGATTGCGTACTCCCCACGGCAATACTGCGAACAGCGTGATCCACCAGATCAGGAAATAAATGGCGATCGCGGTGGTCGTGCTCATCGCTCGCGTCAAGCCTGTTCCAGCTCGACCAACGTTCCGCAGAAATCCTTAGGATGAAGAAACAGGACCGGTTTGCCGTGCGCACCGATCTTCGGTTCGCCGTCGCCGAGAACGCGCGCACCCTGCGCCTTGAGCTTGTCACGAGCCACGCGAATGTCCGGTACTTCGTAGCAAACGTGATGGATGCCGCCGTCGGGATTGCGCTCAAGGAATTTTGCGATCGGTGAGTCCGCTCCCAACGGCTCGAGGAGCTCGATCTTGGTATTCGGCAGCGTGATAAAGACCGTCGAAACGCCGTGGTCGGGCTGCGCGACCTTGGCCGACACTTCGGCACCCAGCGTGTCACGGTAAACCTTGGATGCTTTGGCAATATCGCCGACGGCGATGGCAACGTGATTGAGACGACCGATCATGATTTCGCTTGCTCCAGATCACTGATCATACCGTCAAGACATGGACATGGCACATCGGTTTCTTGCCCCAGCGCTCGGCAACGGCGGCGCGGACCGCGCGACGCAGCGCTTCGGCCACCGCGTCGGGGTCGCGTTTACGGCCACGCGGCAGTGACTCAAATGTTTCGATCAGGGCCTCGCGTACGGCGTCGTACATCGAGCCACCTTCGCGGTCGCGCTCGGGAATGCCGATCATGTCAACCGACGGGTCTTCGACCATTTCGCCTCTATCGGTGATGGCTAGAGCGACGGAAATTGCCCCGGCGAAACCTAACCTTCGACGATCGGCGACCGTACGCGCTTCGGCCTCGACGAGCAGGCTACCATCCTTATAAATCCGTCCGGAAGGCACCTCATCGACGATACGCACTTGCGGCGAAAGCTGTACCAAATCACCATTACGACATTGCAAGACCTCGCGGACGCCACAGCGGCGAGCGAGAGCAGCATGCTCATGCAGGTGCAATGCCTCCCCGTGCACGGGGATTAATACTGTAGGTTTTACCCAGCCGATGAGTTCTTCAAGTTCAGCACGCCGCGGATGCCCCGATACGTGCACCAGATGGGTTCGATCGGTTATGACTTCGATCCCCTGCTCTATCAGCAGATTGATGACCCGGCCGACCGCCTTTTCGTTGCCCGGAATTGTGCGGGCGGAATAGATCACGCGGTCCCCTGGCGAGAACGTCACCTCGGGGTGCTGGTCTTCCGCGATACGCGAAAGCGCTGCGCGCGGTTCACCCTGGCTGCCTGTACAAAGCGCGACGACTTTGTTCGGGGGCAAATAGCCATAGGCGTCCATGGGGCGAAAATCCTGGATGCCCTCAAGATAACCAGTCTCCCGCGCAATCTGCACGACCCGCTCCATTGCCCGGCCGATGACAACAACCTCGCGGTCGGCAGCGCGTGCCGCGTCTGCGACGGCCCGCAGGCGCGCGACGTTCGATGCAAATGTCGTAACAGCGACCCGACCCCGGGCCGTCTTGATGAGTTCCGCGATTGTCCGCGCGACACCGGATTCCGACGGTGAGCGGCCTTCGCGCACCGCATTGGTTGAATCGCCAACCAATGCAAGACAACCCTCCACACCTAGCGCGCGCAGTTTCTTCTCGTCGGTGGGATCACGCAGTATCGGGGTCGGGTCTATCTTCCAGTCGCCGGTGTGCAGCACCGTGCCACTCGGTGTACGGATGATCAGCGCATTCGATTCTGGGATCGAATGCACCATTGTGACGAGTTCGATGTCGAAGGGCCCGACATTGAAACGACTTCCCAGCGCAACGACATTCACGGGAATCTTCGGCGCTCCCGGTTCGCTCGCGCACTTCGCCTCGAGCAGTGCGGCCGAGAAGGGGGTCGCGTAAATGGGGAACTTCAGCCGTGGCCATAGATCGAGCAGCGCGCCGAAGTGATCCTCGTGCGCGTGCGTAAGCACCAGCCCGGCAAAATTCTTCCGCTCGTCGACGAGATAGCGGACATCGGGCAAAATCAGATCGATACCGGGCAGATGATCCTCTGCGGCAAATGACACGCCGAGATCGACCGCAAGCCAGGTTCGATGATGCGCGTCACCGATGCCGTAGATCGACAGGTTCATGCCGATTTCACCGACGCCGCCCAGAGGGGCGAAGACCAGTTCTTGTGGTGCGGGCATGCTCACGGTCCACCAAAGCCAAAAACTTCACCGGCGGTGACCGCCGTCACGGCGCCCGCCTGCTCGAGCAGCAACCTTCCAGCGTCATCGAGCCCCTGAAAGCGTCCGGACACTTCGCGTTCCGGGAGCCGCACCTGCAGGGCCTCGCCAAGACCAGCCGCGCGCTTCAGCCAGTCGCCACGAATGGCAGCAAAGCCTTGGCCGCAGTTCCACTGTTTCAGACGCTCTTGCATTGCCGCCGCGAGGGAAACAAGCAGCGCTTCGCGGGTAACCAGCGTACCGGCCGCAGCGAGGTCGACCGCGGGATAGGCCGTGTTTGGCGGGTGCGAGGCACAATTAACGCCAATCCCGACCGCAACAGCAAAGGCCGGCTCACTTTCACCCTCGATCAGAATGCCGGCCACCTTCGCATGCCCAATGAGTAGGTCATTTGGCCACTTCAGCTTCAGCATCGGACCGATCTGCGGCGCGCAGGACGCGACGCCATCATGCAATGCTAGTGCGGCTACAAAAGACAATTGCGGTGCGTGAGGGGCTGGCGACGGCTCGGTCAGCAGAAGGGTCGCGTATAGATTGCCCGGCGGCGACACCCATTGGCTGCCGCGACGACCGCGGCCGGCAGTCTGGGTTTTTGCTGTGATCCACAACGGTCCGCGCTCGCCGGCGCGCGTGCGCGACAGCGCCTCGGCGTTGGTCGAGCCGAGCGTCTCATAGACTATGTGCCGGACCCCCGCCAGGTCCGTGGCTTCGCGGTTCATTCAGAACAAGGATTTTGCCGCAACGGTAGCTGCACCAAGGAGCGGCGCCGGGTAGACAAAAAACAGGATGTTGATGAGGCCGGAAACCCCCAGGACCAGCCGCAGCAGCGTCGGCATGGGCTCGAAGCCCTTCGCCGGCTCGTCGAAATACATGATCTTGACGATGGCGAGGTAGTAGTAAGCGCCCACCACGCTGCTGAGCACGCCGATGACGGCAAGAATAAAGAGCCCTGCCTTGATGGCGGCGAGGAATACGTAGAACTTCGCGAAGAAGCCGGCGAGCGGCGGAATGCCTGCGAGCGAGAACAAAAGCACGCCCAGGAAAAACGCCATGGTTGGATGGGTGCGCGCAAGCCCTGCAAGATCGCCGATGTTCTCAACGTATCTACCGTCGCGGCGCATCGACAAGATTACGGCGAAGGTGCCGAGCGTCATCGCCACGTAGATGCTCATATAAACGAGCACGCCCTGAACGCCCTCGGGCGTACCGGCCGCAAGACCGACCAGCGCATAACCCATGTGGCCGATCGACGAATAGGCCATCAGGCGCTTGATGTTGCGTTGGCCGATCGCAGCAAAGGCGCCCAAGGCCATCGAGGCGATCGAGACGAATACGACGATCTGCTGCCACTGGTGGGTGATGCCTGGAAACGCGACGACGGTCGCGCGCGCGAAGATGGCGATGGCGGCGACTTTGGGGGCTGCCGCGAAGAAAGCCGTAACCGGTGTGGGCGCGCCTTCATAGACGTCCGGCGTCCACATGTGAAACGGCACGGCGGAAATCTTGAAACAGAAGCCGACGAACAGGAACACCAGCCCGAAGATGAGCCCGATGCTCGCACCATTTTGCGTTGCCTTGGCGATGCCGGCAAAGTTGATGGTGCCCGTGAAGCCGTAGATCAGCGAAGCGCCGTAGAGCAGCATTCCGGACGAGAGCGCGCCGAGAACGAAATATTTGAGCCCCGCCTCCGTCGACCTTGCGTTCTCGCGGTTCGACGCGGCGATGACATAAAGCGGCAAGCTCATTAGTTCGAGGCCGAGATAAAGCGCAATCAGGTCCGACGCCGAGATCAACATCAGCATGCCAAGCGTCGCGAGCAGGAACAGCGCGCCGTATTCGAATTTCTGCTGTTTCTCGAAGGTGAGATAGTCGAGCGACAAAATGAGCGCGCCACCCGACCCGATCAGCGTCAGAACCTTCAGGAAGCGGGCATAATCGTCGACCAGGAAGCTTCCGCCGAACATGGCGTGCGGACCGCGCGGCAGCCAGAGCAAAGCTGCGGCCGCCAGCGCGAATATGATCACGCACCAGCCGTTCACAACCGCGGAGCTGCGCTCTCCGATTGCCGCGCCGACCATGAGCATCAACATCGCCCCGCACGCGAGCAGAAGCTCGGGCAGCAGCGGCAACAGGTCCTGTAAGGCGGGCAATTGGGTCATGGCCTCGCCTATTGCGCCATGAGGGTGGCCGTTTTGGCCGCGGAGATGGCGTGGTTGTAGTTTTCAAGCAATTGAGCGACCGAAGCGGCCGACATATCCAGGACCGGTTTGGGTGCAACACCGAACAGAATGGTGAGCACAACCAGCGGCGCGAAAATCACGCATTCACGCCAGCCGAGGTCGCGGATGCCTTCGAGCGAAGGCTTGAGATTGCCGAAGATCATTTTCCGGTAGAGCCACAATGCGTAGGCCGCGGACAGAATGACTCCAAGCGTTGCGAGCGTTGCAACCGGAATATTGACCTTGAAGGTCCCGATCAGTGACAGGAATTCGCCGATGAAACCCGACGTTCCCGGCAGGCCGACATTGGCAAGCGTGAAGACCATGAACACGAAGGCATACAGCGGCATGCGATTGACCAGCCCGCCATAGGCGGCAATTTCGCGCGTGTGCATGCGGTCGTAGACCACGCCGACGCAGAGGAACAGCGCGCCGGAAACAATGCCATGCGAGATCATCTGGAAAATGCCGCCGGCGATGCCCTGCGTGGTGGCAGCGAAAATTCCCATGGTAACAAAGCCCATGTGGGCCACCGAGGAATAGGCGATTAGCTTTTTCACGTCCTCCTGCATCAGCGCCACCAGCGAGGTGTAGATAATGGCTACAACCGAGAGCGTGAAAATCAACGGCCCGAATTCATGGCTAGCGGCGGGGAACATCGGCAGCGAGAACCGCAGGAACCCGTAACCGCCCATCTTCAGGAGGATCGCCGCAAGGATCACCGAGCCCGCGGTCGGCGCTTCGACGTGCGCGTCCGGCAGCCAGGTGTGCACCGGCCACATCGGCATCTTCACCGCAAATGAAGCGAAGAACGCAAACCAGGCCCATTTCTGCAGGCCAATCGGAAATCCGTGCCGCAACAGCACGGCGATATCCGTGGTGCCGGCTTGCCAGTACATCGCCATGATGGCGAGCAACATCAGCACCGAGCCCAGCAGCGTGTAGAGGAAGAACTTGAAGCTGGCGTAGACACGGCGCGGCCCGCCCCAGACGCCGATGATCAAAAACATTGGAATGAGGCCGCCTTCGAAGAACAGGTAGAACAGCACGAGATCGAGCGCCGAGAAGGTGCCCACCATCAACGTTTCCAGAACGAGGAAAGCGATCATGTATTCCTTCACGCGCGTCTGGATTGCTGTCCAGCTCGCGAGAATGCAGATCGGCATCAGCGCGGTCGTGAGAATGACGAAGGGCAATGAAATGCCATCAACGCCCATGTGGTAGGACGCGATACCGAGCCAGTTGAACTTTTCGACGAACTGGAATTCCGGCGATCCACCGTCAAAGCGCCAGACCATCACCAGCGAAATAGCGAATGTCACGAGCGTCGCCCACAGCGCTATCCAGCGCGCTGTACCGCGGGCCCAACGCTCGTTGCCGCGCACGAACAGGGCAACCAGCAGCGCGCCGAAGAGCGGGAGGAACGTAACGACGGAGAGAATCGGCCAATTCATCAGTGCGTCCCCGCCGAAAACATGAACCAGGTGATAAAGGCGGCCGCGCCGATCAGCATCGCGAACGCATAGTGGTAGAGATAGCCGGTCTGCAGCCGCATTACGTTGCGCGTCACATCGAGGACTCGCGCCGAAACGCCATCGGGACCAAAGCCGTCGATGAGCCAGCCGTCGCCGCCCTTCCAGAGCAGACGCCCGAGCCACTTGGTCGGCCTGACGAAGATCAGGTCGTAAAGCTCGTCGAAATACCACTTGTTGAGCAGGAAGCGATAAAGCCAGTCGTGCTGGCGCGCGAGCTCGACGGGAATATCCGGCCGACGAATATAGAAGTGCCACGCGACGAGGAAGCCTAACAGCATCATTGCCGTCGGCAGGATGCCGACATAGAGCGGCACGTGATGCATGTCGTCGAGCACGTGGTTTGATTTTGCGAAAGCCAGCGATTCACGGAAAAAGCCTTCGACGCCATGACCTGCGAAGATCTCCTTGAACGGAAGGCCCGCAAGCACTGAACCGGCGGCAAGGAAACCGAGCGGAATGAGCATAACCATCGGGCTCTCGTGCGCCTCGCGCCAGTGCTTGCGATCGTGGGGCTCCCCATGGAACGTCTTGAAGATCAGCCGCCAGGAATAGAACGACGTGAGCAGTGCCGCGGTGACCGTGCAAATGAAGCCGTAAAGCGCCATCGGATTCTTGCCGACGAAGGCCGCCTCGATAATGGCGTCCTTTGAGAAGTATCCGGCCGTGAGCGGGAAACCGGTCAGCGCCAGCGTGCCGATGAGCATGACGATGTAAGTGTACGGAATGCGATCTTTCAGTCCGCCCATGTTCCGGATGTCCTGCTCGTGGTGCATCGCATGGATCACCGAGCCGGAGCCGAGGAACAGCAGCGCCTTGAAGAAGGCGTGCGTGAACAGATGGAACATGCCGACCGAATAGGCGCCAACCCCCATGGCCACGAACATGTAGCCGAGCTGGGAGCAGGTCGAATAAGCGACAATGCGCTTTATATCGTTCTGCACGAGACCGATGGTGGCGGCGAAAAACGCCGTGGTCGCACCGATCAACGTCACGAAGGTCTGCGCATTCGGAGCGAGTTCGAACAACGGCGACAGCCGTGCAACCATGAACACGCCCGCCGTCACCATGGTGGCGGCATGAATGAGGGCCGAGACGGGCGTGGGGCCTTCCATGGCGTCGGGCAGCCAGGTGTGCAGCAGAAACTGGGCCGACTTGCCCATGGCGCCCATGAACAGGAAGAGGCAGGTGAGCGTGAGCGCATCGGCCTGCCAGCCAAAGAAGTTGATGGTCTTGCCGGTGAGTGAAGGAGCCTGGGCAAATACCGTGTCGAAATCGATGGCGTCGGTGAGCATGAAAACGGCGAAAATGCCCAACGCAAATCCGAAATCACCGACGCGATTGACGATGAAAGCCTTGATGGCCGCCGCGTTTGCTTCCGGCTTGTGATACCAGAACCCAATCAGAAGATAGCTTGCGAGGCCGACCCCTTCCCAACCGAAAAACAGCTGCACAAGGTTGTCGGCCGTCACCAGCATCAGCATGGCGAACGTAAACATCGACAGATAGGCGAAGAACCGCGGACGATACGGATCTTCGTGCATGTATCCGATCGAATAAAGATGTACGAACGCCGATACCGTATTGACGACAACCAGCATCACGGCAGTGAGCGTGTCGATTCGCAGTGACCACTCGACCTTGAGGTCGCCCGCCGTCATCCAGGTGAAGACCGGCACGCGCACATCGTGATGCCCAAAGCCCACATCGACGAATGCGATCCACGACAGAATCATGGAGATCATCAGAAGTGTGGTCGTGGTAAGTTCCACCGTCTGTGAGCCGGCGGCGGCAGGTTCGTGCGTTTCTTCCTCGTGATCGGAGGAATGAATAACGGTGCCGCCGTGCACGCCCAGCTCACCGTGATGCGGACCATGGTCGGCCGTGGTGTCTTCGGCGCCTGCAACGGGACCCTTGCCAGGAAATCGCGCCCGTGCACCGACGAGCGCAATGACGCCGCCGAGGATCGCCCCGAGCAAAGGCAGGAAGACGATGGCTTGATACATGTCGCCTTCAGCCCTTCATCAGATTGATGTCCTCAACCGCGATCGATCCGCGATTGCGGTAGAACACGACCAGGATTGCGAGACCGATGGCTGCCTCCGCGGCGGCAACGGTCAAGACCACCAGCGCGTAGATCTGTCCGACGATGTCGCCGAGATGAGTTGAGAAGGCGACCAGATTGAGGTTGACCGCCAGCAGGATCAGTTCGATCGACATCAGAATAATGATGACGTTCTTCCGGTTGAGGAAAATGCCGAAGATCCCGAGCGTGAACAGGATTGCGGCGACCGCGAGGTAATGACCGAGACCGATGGTCATGCGCCTCCTCCCAGACCCTGGCCGGACCGCACTTTGACGATTTCAATCGATGCGGCCGGCGTGCGGGCGACTTGCGCACCGATGTCCTGCCGGCGCACGCGCACACGATGATGCAGGGTGAGCAGGATCGCGCCGATCATGGCGACGAGCAGGATCATGCCGGCGGCCTGAAAGAAGTAGACGTAACGGGTGTAGAGCACGAGGCCGATCGCCTCGGTATTCGGAACAGTTGTCGGTATCGGCGACGTGATCGCTTGGGGGACGCCAGGCCCAATCGCCCAGGCACCCACGACGAGCAGCAATTCGGCGAGGAAAATCCCGCCGATCAGCATGCCGATCGGAAGATACTGCAACGCGCCCTGCTTGAGTTCGGAGAAATCGACGTCAAGCATCATGACGACGAACAGGAAAAGTACCGCGACCGCGCCGACATAGACGACGATCAGGATCATCGCGAGGAATTCGGCGCCCATCATCACAAACAGGCCGGCCGCATTGACGAACGCCAGAATGAGAAAAAGAACCGAATGTACCGGGTTTCGCGAAGCGACCACCATCACGGCGCTGGCCACGCAGATGCCGGCAAAGAGATAGAAGAACAGCGCGGCGACGATCATGCGCAAGTCTCCGCGCAAGCCTGGCCATCTCGGCACCGAAGGTGGCAAACCATTTCCATCGCCATCACCTGTACGGCGCGTCGAGCGCGATGTTCTTGGCGATCTCACGCTCCCAGCGGTCGCCGTTCGCGAGCAGGCGCTCCTTGTCGTAATAGAGCTCCTCGCGGGTCTCGGTGGCGAATTCGAAATTCGGGCCTTCGACGATGGCGTCGACGGGGCAGGCTTCCTGGCACAGGCCACAATAGATGCACTTCACCATATCGATATCGTAGCGCGTGGTTCGGCGCGTTCCATCATTGCGTCGAGGGCCGGCTTCAATGGTGATTGCCTGCGCTGGGCAAATTGCCTCGCAAAGCTTGCACGCGATGCAGCGTTCCTCGCCGTTCGGATAACGACGCAAGGCATGTTCGCCACGAAAGCGTGGCGAGATCGGGCCTTTCTCGAACGGATAATTGAGCGTCGCTTTAGGCTTGAAGAAGTAGCGCATGGCCAGCACGAAGCCGGTCAGGAACTCCGTCAGAAACAGGCCTTTGGCTGCGCGATCGAGTCTCATCGCTTCCTCATTTCATCGCGCCGGTTGCCAGTGCGCCGTACTGGATGACGGCGGCTACGATCGCCACCATTGCGAGCGACAACGGCAGGAATACTTTCCAGCCGAGCCGCATCAGTTGGTCGTAGCGATAGCGTGGAACCATGGCCTTGGCCATGGCGAACAGGAAAAACATGAACAGCGCCTTGAGCGTGAACCAGATCACGCCGGGCACCCAGGTGAATGGCGCAACCGGGACAGGCGGCAACCAGCCACCAAGGAAGAGGATGGTCGCCATGGCGCACATGGTCCCGATCGCCACGTACTCGCCGAGCATGAACATCATATAAGGCGTCGAGCCGTACTCGACCATGAAGCCGGCAACAAGTTCCGACTCCGCTTCGACGAGATCGAATGGCGGCCGGTTCGTCTCGGCGAGAGCCGAGATGAAAAACACGACGAACATGGGGAAGAGCGGCAACCAGTACCAACTGAACAGTCCGTATTTCCCGTCTTGCGCCGTGACGATGGCCGTCAAATTCAGCGACCCGGCACAAAGCAGCACGGTGATGAACACAAAGCCGATCGAGACTTCGTAGGAGACCATCTGCGCCGCCGAACGCAGCGCGGCAAGAAATGGATATTTCGAATTCGACGCCCACCCGGCCATGATCACGCCGTAGACCATCAGCGAGGAGATCGCGAAGATATAGAGCACCCCGACATTGATGTTCGCGATCACCCAGTTCTTGTTGACCGGGATCACGGCCCAGGCGGCCAGCGCCAGTACGCACGTCACGAGCGGCGCCAGCAGAAACACGCCCTTGTTGGCGCCGGCGGGAATAACCGGCTCTTTGACGACGAATTTCAGCAAGTCAGCGAAGGACTGGAATAATCCCCACGGTCCGACAACGTTCGGCCCGCGCCGAATCTGCACGGCTGCCCAGATCTTGCGATCGGCAAGAAGGATGTAGGCTGTCGCAACGAGCAATATGACGAGCAGCAGCACCGACTGCGCCACGATGACGATCAACGGCCAGAGGTAGGTCCAGAAGAATTCCATCGCCCTACTCCGCGGCAGTTCTGGCCGCCGCGTGCGCAAGAGCCGAGCATTCGGCCATGATTGCGGAGGCGCGGGTGATGGCGTTGGTGAAATAGAAGTCGCTCACGCATGAACGCAGCGGGGCCTTCTCATGCGTGCCGCCGAGTTTCGCAAGCTTGTCGATGTCGGAGGCATTCCCCGGCGCAATCTCGTCGATGCGCGCCAAATGCGGGTGAGCGACATAAAGAGCCTGACGCAGAGCGGTGAGTGAATCGTACGGCAGTTTGTGTCCGAGCGTATCGGACAGCGCACGCAGAATGGCCCAGTCCTCGCGCGCATCGCCCGGCGGAAACGCCGCGCGGCTCGTCATCTGCACGCGGCCTTCAGTGTTCACATAAGTCACGGATTTTTCCGGATAGGCAGCGGCCGGCAAAATCACATCCGCGCGGTGCGCGCCACGGTCGCCATGCGTACCGATATAGGCGACGAAGGCACCCGTTGGAACTTCCACCTCATCGACACCAAGCAGGAACAGCATATCGAGCGCGCCGGCTTTGAGCATACTAGCCGTGTCCAACCCGCCCTCTTCCGGCACAAATCGGATATCGAGCGCGCCGGGAAGCGCCGCCTCGCTGTGCAGGATATTGAAGCCGTTCCATCCGTCCTTGATGACGCCGATCGAGGCCGCGGCCTTCGCCGCCATCGCGAGCACGGCCGCGCCGTCCGATCGGTTGAGTGCGCCCTGCCCGATGATAAACATCGGCTTTTCTTTTTGTGCAGGGGCGTGATCGACGAACTGCGCAAGGCTTTCCGGCCCGGCGCCGAGATAATTGTAGGGATATGTGAGATCGGCTTTTTCGCCAACAACGCCGATCAGGACATTGCCCTTGAGATAGCGCTTGCGGATACGGGCATTGAGCACTGCCGCCTCGCGGCGCGGGTTCGTGCCGATCAGCATGATCGCGTCCGCTTCGTCGATCCCCGAGATCGTCGAGTTGAACAAGTAGCTCGCCCGTCCGAACTTCGCGTGCAACGGCGAACCGGGATGGCGCGCGTCGATGTTTTTCGATCCGAGCGCTGCCATCAGCGACCTGAGCGCAAACATCTCTTCGACGCCGGCCAGCTGTCCGGCCAAGGCGCCAATGCGTTTGCCGTTGCTGGCCCTCACCTTGCTGGCAATGGTCGCGAAGGCTTCTTTCCAAGAGACAGGCTGGAGACGGCCCGCGACGCGCACATACGGCTGGTCGAGGCGCTGTGTACGCAAACCATCGACCACGTGACGCGTCTTGTCGGAGATCCATTCCTCGTTCACGTCTTCATTGACGCGCGGCAGGATCCGCATCACTTCGCGGCCGCGCGTATCAATGCGGATCGCCGAGCCCACCGCGTCCATGACGTCGATCGACTGAGTCTTGTTTAGCTCCCATGGACGCGCCGCAAACGCGTATGGCTTGGAGGTCAAGGCACCGACCGGACAAAGATCGACGACGTTGCTTTGCAACTCGGATGTCATCGCGTGCTCGAGATAGGTAGTGATCTCCATATCCTCGCCGCGACCGATCGCACCAAGCTCTGGAACACCGGCAACTTCGGTCGTAAACCTGATGCAACGCGTGCAGTGGATGCAGCGCGTCATGATCGTCTTGACCAGCGGACCGATGTATTTGTCTTCGACCGCGCGCTTGTTCTCGTGATAGCGGCTTGCATCAACGCCATAGGCCATGGCCTGGTCTTGCAGATCGCATTCTCCGCCCTGATCGCAAATCGGACAATCGAGCGGGTGATTGATCAGCAGGAACTCCATCACCCCTTCACGCGCCTTCTTCACCATCGCCGATTTGGTGTTGAGGATCTTCGGTGACCCGTCCTTGTTGGGCGGCAGGTCCTTGACACCCATGGCGCATGACGCCTGCGGTTTCGGGATTCCGACCACTTCGATCAGGCACATACGGCAGTTTCCGGCGATCGACAGGCGCTCGTGGAAGCAGAAGCGCGGAATTTCGGCGCCAGCCGCTTCGCAGGCCTGGAGCAACGTGTACTCCGGCGGAACGTCGATCTCTTTGCCATCGACAATAATCTTCGTCATGCCGCGTGCTCGCTGGGTCGATTGTGCCGCGCGTTTTTCCATAGTCTTGCGCCGGGAATGTCCTCCCAGCTGAACGCATACCCGCTCGGCCCATGCGCGATCAGGTGGTCGAGGCGCGCAACACCTTCAGCCATGCTCGGACGATGACCCGCCGGAATCCACCACATGACCAACGTGGTCTTGATCGGGGCAAACCATTCCTCGCGCCGTGCGTAGAAGCGCTGATGCAGGGTCTGCCAGACGAAGCGTTCAAGCGCCTCGACCGTTTCCCAGACCGTCAGGTTTGGCAGGATGGCCTTGTCGTCATAAACGCGCATGTTCATGGCGTGACCGCTGTCATCCTGCAGCCGCCATACGAACCCGGGGATTTTATCGGCGAGCCCGTTCACTCGTTCAACATTGTCGACGAATTCGCGCATGCGCGGATCGTCGAGTGGATATCGGATCCGCGCGATGTTGAATTGTGCCAGATGATGATGGGGCGGTTGCAGCATCAGCATCTCTTACTCCGCCGCCTCGAGCACAGCGCCGTGCGCATCTGCGTTACGCGCGTACTCGTCGATGCGCCGCTCGATCTCGGGGCGGAAGTGGCGCAGCAGACCCTGGACGGGCCATGCGGCGCCATCGCCGAACGCACAGATTGTGTGACCCTCGATTTGCTGTGTCACCTGCATCAGCATGTCGATCTCGCGCTTTTGCGCGCGGCCATCCGCCATGCGGGTCAGTACGCGCCACATCCATCCCATGCCCTCGCGGCATGGCGTGCACTGGCCGCAGCTTTCATGCTTGTAGAAATACGAGATGCGGGCCATCGCACGGACGATGTCGGTCGATTTATCCATCACGATGACCGCAGCTGTTCCGAGCGCGGATTTCTTGTCGCGGCAGCCGTCGAAATCCATGAGTAGAGTGTCGGCCTGATCTTTTCCGGCGGGGACCAGCGGCATCGACGAACCCCCGGGGATGACGGCGAGCAGATTGTCCCATCCGCCGCGCACCCCACCTGCATGCGTCTCAAGAAGCTCGCGCAGCGGAATGCCCATGGCTTCTTCGACGTTGCAGGGCCGTTCAACGTGACCGGAAATGCAGAAGAGCTTGGTGCCGGTGTTGTTCGGACGACCAATACCGGCAAACCATGAGGCGCCGCGCCGCAGGATGTCGGGGACGACGGCAATGGACTCCACATTGTTGACGGTCGTCGGACAGCCATAAAGCCCGACGTTCGCCGGGAATGGCGGCTTCAGCCGTGGCTGCCCTTTCTTGCCTTCGAGGCTTTCCAGGAGCGCGGTTTCCTCTCCGCAGATATAGGCGCCGGCACCATGGTGAACGTAGAGGTCGAAATCCCAGCCGTTCACATTGTTCTTGCCGATAAGCTTGGCCTCGTAGGCCTCGTCGATTGCCGCCTGCAGGCGTTCGCGCTCGCGGATAAATTCGCCGCGCACATAGATGTAACCGGCATTCGCGCCCATGGCGAAGGCGGCGATCAGGCACCCTTCGACCAGCAAATGCGGATCGTGCCGCATGACCTCGCGGTCCTTGCAGGTTCCCGGTTCGGATTCGTCGGCGTTGACCACGAGATACTGCGGCCGGCCGTCCGACTTTTTCGGCATAAACGACCACTTCAATCCGGTCGGGAAGCCGGCGCCGCCGCGCCCCCGAAGGCCGGACGTTTTCACCTCTTCGATGATCGCGTCGCGCCCCTTTGCCAGAATCTCCTTCGTGCCATCCCAGGCTCCGCGCGCACGCGCGCCTTTCAGGCCCCAGTCGTGCTGGCCGTAGAGATTGCGAAAGATGCGGTCCGTGTCAGCCAGCATGTCTCACGCCTTTTCCTTGAGCGTGGTCGCGCCACCGATGGGTGCAGACAGTTGCCGATCGATCTGCGGACCGGGTTTGACCTTTTTGCCCGCTGCAAGATTGTCGAGAATCTTGCCGAAGCTCTCGGCGGTGAGGTCCTCATAGTAGTCGTAGTTGATCTGCGCCATTGGTGCGTTGACGCACGCCCCGAGACACTCAACTTCGACCCACGAGAACTTGCCGTCCTTGGTCACTTCGCCCTGGTCGCCGAAGCGCTTGCGGCAGACCTTTTCAAGATCATCCGCGCCACGCAGCCGGCACGGCGTCGTGCCGCAAAGCTGTACGTGAAATTTTCCAACCGGCCAGAGATTGAACATCGTGTAGAACGTAGCAACTTCCAAAGCGCGGATGTGCGCCATGCCGAGGAAGTCGCTGACATGGCGGATCGCCGCCTCCGGCAACCAGCCGCCGTGCTGTTCCTGTGCGCGCCAGAGTAACGGGATGATCGCCGACTGGTGACGGCCTTCCGGATATTTGGTGATTTCCTTCTTCGCCCAGGCGAGGTTCTCTTTGTCGAAAGAGAAATCCTTCGGCTGCATTTCCGGTGGAGCAAGGCGGCGAACACTCATCGGTCCACCTCACCGAACACAATATCGATTGAGCCAAGAATGGCGGACACGTCCGCGAGCATGTGGCCGCGGCAGAGGAAGTCCATGGCCTGCAGATGCGCGAAGCTCGGCGCGCGGATCTTGCACTTGTACGGCTTGTTGGTGTCGTCAGCGACCAGATAGACGCCGAACTCGCCTTTCGGCGCTTCGACGGCTGCGTAAACCTCACCGGCCGGGACGTGGTAGCCTTCGGTGTAGAGCTTGAAGTGATGAATCAGGCCTTCCATCGAACGCTTCATCTCGCCTCGCCTGGGCGGCACGATCTTGTTGTCGTCGACGGTGACCGGACCTTCGCCCGCAGGTGAGCGCAGTTTTTCCAGACATTGCTTCATGATCCGCGTCGACTGGCGCATTTCTTCCATGCGAATCAGATAGCGGTCGAAGCAGTCGCCGTTCTTCCCGATCGGAATGTCGAAGTCGAGTTCGGAATAGCACTCGTAGGGTTGCGCCTTGCGCAAATCCCATGCGGCGCCCGAGCCACGAACCATCACGCCGGAGAATCCCCAATTCCAGGCGTCGGAAAGCTTCACCACACCGATATCGACGTTGCGCTGCTTGAAGATTCGATTGCCGGTAAGCAACGCGTCCAGATCGTCAGCCACGTTCAGAAACGGATCGCAGAACGCGTAGATGTCGTCGATGAGTCTCGGCGGCAGGTCCTGATGTACGCCGCCGGGACGGAAGTAGGCCGCATGCATGCGCGAGCCAGACGCGCGCTCGTAGAACACCATCAGCTTCTCGCGCTCTTCGAATCCCCACAGAGGCGGCGTGAGCGCACCAACGTCCATTGCCTGAGTGGTGACATTGAGCAGATGCGACAGCAAGCGACCGATTTCCGAATACAGGACGCGGATCAATTGCGCGCGCTTGGGCACATGAAGGCCGAGCAGTTTCTCGACCGCGAGGCAGAAGGCATGCTCTTGATTCATCGGCGCGACATAGTCGAGCCGGTCGAAATAGGGCACGGCCTGCAGATAGGTCTTTTGTTCGATCAGCTTTTCGGTGCCGCGGTGGAGCAGACCAATATGAGGGTCGACACGTTCGACAACTTCGCCGTCGAGTTCGAGCACAAGACGCAGCACCCCATGCGCCGCCGGATGCTGCGGTCCGAAATTGATGGTGAAGTTGCGTACTGCTGTTTCGGCCATTAGTCCACCAGCTCTGCGGCGGCTTTCGCCTTTTCGGCCAATTTCGTATTGAAACGATCCCAGCTCACCACGACGCGCTCGTGACGTCCCTCCCCGATCAGATCCATGCCGTCGTGGGCGCTCACCTTGAACACGATCTTGCGGCCCCGAACCTCGCTGACCTCGACGTCAACCTTGACCGTCATGCCGGGCGGCGTTGCCGCCAGATGCGAGACGTCAACATGCGTGCCCAGGCTGCCTTCGCCGGCATCCAGATAGTCGCTGAGGAGCTGAGTGCAGGTCCATTCCATCAGCACGATCATGAAGCCCGTCGCGAACACCTTCGGCATTTGCGCAATGATCGGCGATTCCGGATAGGTGTACGGCACGGTCTTGTTCTCCGGCACCTTGTAGGAGAACGAATGTTTGAGGCCGGGGTTGAGTGTCGTCTTCATGCTCAGGATCCCTTGCCTTCCGGCTTGGCCTTCTCGTCGCCGGGCAGAACATAATCCGTGCCTTCCCATGGCGAGAGGAAATCGAAGCTGCGGAATTCCTGCGCCAGGGTCACCTTGTCATAGACCACACGCTTTTGTTCATCGTCCCACCGCACCTCAACAAATCCGGTAAGGGGAAAGTCCTTGCGCAACGGATGGCCCTCGAATCCGTAGTCGGTGAGGAGCCGACGCATATCCGGGTGTCCGGTGAACAGGACACCGTAGAGATCGTAGGTTTCGCGCTCGAACCAGTCGGCGCCGCGGAACACATTGATCAGTGACGCAAC
This sequence comes from Pseudolabrys sp., assembly GCA_035638295.1. GTDB lineage: Bacteria > Pseudomonadota > Alphaproteobacteria > Rhizobiales > Xanthobacteraceae > Pseudolabrys. The sequence goes on along the minus strand of DASRAF010000051.1, from coordinate 2,318 downwards.
AGGCGTCGTTTCGTCCGTCATGATCTTGAGTCGCACGCGCTGGTTCAGATGCGGCGATAGAAAATGATAGACGACGTCAAAACGCTGCTCGCGCGACGGCCAATCCACCGCGGTGACATCAATGATATTGATGAACTGACAGGCCGGATCGTCCCGAAGAAAGGTCGCGACTGTGATCAAATCGGCTGCGCGCGCGTCCACCGTCAACTCGCCACGCGCGATCGTGTAGCCGGAGACTGAAGCGCCGAGGGCGGTCTTTATCGTCTGCCCAAGCCTGTCGAGCGTGTCGTCCATGTCCGGCTCCGCTCAGCGCTCGATCGTGCCGGTACGGCGAATCTTTTTTTGCAAAAGCATCACGCCATAGAGAAGTGCCTCCGCGGTCGGAGGACAGCCTGGCACGTAGATGTCGACGGGAACGATGCGATCGCACCCGCGGACGACCGAATAGGAATAATGATAGTAGCCGCCGCCATTGGCGCACGATCCCATGGAGATGACATAACGCGGCTCCGGCATCTGGTCGTAGACCTTGCGGAGCGCAGGCGCCATCTTGTTGGTCAGCGTGCCGGCGACGATCATGACGTCCGACTGACGGGGCGACGCACGCGGCGCAAAGCCGAAACGTTCCGCGTCGTATCGCGGCATGGACATCTGCATCATTTCGATCGCGCAGCACGCGAGCCCGAATGTCATCCACATCAATGACCCTGTGCGCGCCCACGTAATTAGGTCATCAGCGGCAGTGACGAGGAAACCTTTGTCGGAAAGTTCCGTATTCACGCCGGTGAAAAACGAATCGTCCGCCCCGACCGGTTTTCCGGTGCGCGGATCGATAATCCCCCTCGCGGCGGGTGCAACGACGGTCATGGCCTCGTCAATCCCATTCCAGCGCCCCCTTCCTCCACTCATATATGAAGCCGATGGTCAGAACGCCAAGGAACACCATCATCGACCAGAAACCGAATAGTCCGATTTCGCGGAAAGCGACGGCCCAGGGGAACAGGAAGCTGACCTCGAGATCGAAAATGATGAAGAGGATGGCCACGAGATAGAAGCGCACGTCGAACTTCATGCGGGCGTCATCAAAAGCATTGAAGCCGCACTCGTAGGCGGAGAGCTTCTCGGGGTCCGGCTGCTTGTAGGCGACGATGAAGGGGGCAATCAGCAACGCAAGGCCGATGGCCAGTGCCACCGCGATGAAAATGACCAATGGCAGATAATCAAGCAGCAATGCGCTCATCGCGACCTCAAGCGTGCAGCCCCGCCTTACTGGTATACGCCCGCCCGGACCGCTCGGCGGCCCGAAAAGGCGCCGTTGTCCCGCACAAATAGGCCGTTGCTAGTTTGGAATGACCTCAAGGCGGGAGCGGCCGAGGCTTAGCGCAGCGCACAATGGGTGGCAAGCCGACATTGGTCGGCATCCACGAGTGAGCGCATCCAAAATTGCAAAGGTGCCTCCCGCGTGATTGATAGGGGCGACGAGCCCTTGAAAATCGCCGCCAAAGCGGGCGGCCGTACAATGGAAATAGTGCATGGGTGCTGTGCGACCGATCGCTCTGGCTGCGGCTGCTTTTGCTGTCACAATTTGTGGTCCGGTGAATGCCGACGACTACCCGTCCCGTCCGGTCAAAATTATCGTGCCATTCGGGGCCGGAGGACCGACGGACGTCTACACACGGGCGATCGGCGAAGAATTGCGCAGGGCCCTGCATCAGCCGTTCGTGATGGATAACCGCCCCGGCGCGGGCACAACGATTGGCACCGATTTCGTCGCCAAATCACCCCCCGACGGCTACACGCTTTTGATGGTCTCTGGCACCCAGACCGTCAATGAGACCCTCTACGCTCATAAGCAATATCAGCTCATGCGCGACCTCGTTCCGGTCGCCCCGCTTATCGACACCGATCTGGTGCTGGTCGTGCATCCCTCGGTGCAGGCAAAAACCCTGGGCGAGCTGCTGGCGCTCGCGCGATCAAATCCCGGAGCCATCAACTACGGTTCGTCCGGTCCCGGTTCGAACTACCATATGGCCGGCGAGCTGCTTAAGAACCTGGCCGGCGTCGACATCGTGCATGTGCCTTACAAAGGTTCGACCGGAGCGCGGAACGACATCCTCAGCGGGCAAATCCAGATGCTGTTCGACTCGGTGCCCACCATGGCGCCGATGATCAAGGCTGGCCTCGTCCGCGCCCTCGGAACGACCGGAAAGACCCGGTCACCTATCCTCCCCGACGTGCCGACGATCGCTGAAGCGGGCGTCGCGGGTTTCAACGCGACTCTCTGGGTCGGCTTCATGGCGCCGGCGGGCACGCCGCAA
>DASRAF010000050.1:0-8976 GCA_035638295.1 Pseudolabrys sp. | reverse complement strand
GTATTGCGCGGGAATGATGAGAATTGCGAGATCGACAGGTTCGGGCAGGCTCTCAACCGATGAATAAGCTTGGAGGCCCTGAACCGCCGTCGCGCTGCGGCTGACGGGATAGACCTTCCCGCCGAAGGGATGGCTCAAGACGATTTCGAGAATGCGGCCACGCAATCCGTGAACGTCAGTGGAGGCACCAACGACGGCCACCGATTTCGGCCACAGCATCTTTCCGATATCGGGCATGGCCTCTCTACCTGAGACCCAATCCGCGCGCGATGATGCCGCGCAGGATTTCAGTCGTGCCGCCTTGAATTGTCAGCTTGGGTGCGAGGGTCGTTGCGAAGGTTAACTGCTCCTCGAGCGTCGCGCGATTGCCGATTTCGGGCGCAAGAAAAGCGGTAAGCTCGCGCACGCGGTGCGGCAATTTCTGTTCCCAGATCGTGCCGAGGTCTTTCACGAGTGCGGCCTCGATCATCGGCTCCTTGCCGGCCTGCAGCATTCCGGCCACCGAAACCGACATGCGTCGCAGCGCGTGCAACTGCGCCACGAGGCGCCCCAAGCCCTCAGCGCTGCGAATATCGGGTTCGGCGCCGAGCGCGCGAATTAGTTCAAGCATCACGTAGAAGGTCTCGAGAAAGCGTTCCGGTCCGCTGCGCTCGTAAGCGAGTTCGCTGGTCGCCTGTTTCCAGGCGGAGTCGACTTCACCCATCACGTGATCGTCTGGAACGAAGACATCACTGAACACCACCTCGTTGAAATCATGCTGCCCGGTCATCTGATAAATCGGGTTGACTGTAATTCCCGCCGTCTTCATGTCGACCAGAAACTGCGTTAGGCCGTGACGCCGGTCGTCCTTGGTGGCAGGCGAGGTCCGGAACAGCCCGAGCATGTAGTCGGCAACGTGCGCATTGCTCGTCCAGATCTTCGAGCCGTTGATGCGCCAACCTTTATCGACTTTCGTTGCTTTGGTCTTGGCAGCGAACAGGTCGGAGCCAGAGCCGGGTTCGCTCATGCCGATGACGAAGCACAACTCCCCGCGGCATATGCGCGGCAGAATGTCGGTCTTGATGTGCTCGGGCGCGTACTTTAGCAAGATAGGCCCGCTTTGACGGTCCGCCACGAAATGCAGCCGGACCGGCGCATTGGCGACGCGAAATTCTTCCGTCACGACGTAGCGTTCAAGAAAACTGCGTTCGCGGCCGCCATATTTTTTCGGCCACGTCATACCGATCCATCCTCTGGCGCCGATTCGTTTGCTGAACGCGCGATCATGCGAGTCGCCGTGGCCGGGCCGATGCGGATCGAACGTGCCGTTGGCAATTTCCTCCGCGAGGAAGGCCCTCACATCGCGGCGCAGGCTCTCGCATTCTGGTGGAAGGCGGACCTGATCGAACTGCAAGCTACTGCTCATCGTGACGCAACCAACGGCCAGAACTCATCGGCGCCTTGCTGGGCAACACGCCTGCCAAGCTCGGCCGCCCAGTAGCTTTCGTTGCCGAAGTCGTCACGCCACGCTAGCAGGCGCAATGTGTAGCGGTGCAGGACGTGTTCATCAGTAAAGCCAATTGCGCCGAAAACCTGATGGGCAATGCCTGCGGCTTCGGTTGCGGCCTCAGCGCACCGGATTTTCGCCGACGCCGCCTCGAGAAACACCGCTTCATCGAAAGCGCTCTCCTGACCAATCGCATCGGCGGCAGAGCCGGACACCGCAAGCGCCGCCGCAACTTCACCGGCGAGCCGCGCTAGATTTTGCTGCACGGCTTGGAATTTGCCTATCGGTCGCTCGAACGCGATGCGTTCATTTGCGTAAGCGACGCTAAGCGACAGAATCGCTTCCAATGCGCCAGCGGTCTGCACGCTGCGGATGACCGAGCCCATAAGCATCAACGCCGCGCTGTCAAGGCCTGCCGGCGCGCGCGCGTGACGCAAGGGCTTCACGCGATCGAAAACCACCATATTCGATGCATCGCCCGCCGGCGTTTGTCCCTTGTCGATTCCGCAGTCTTTCGCCAGGACGAGTGCAACAGTGATGCCCGTTGCGTCTTCCGCTATGACAGCAATGTGCGGCGCATCGGACGCATAGGGCACGCCGAGCGCCCGGCCGCTCAGCGTCCCATCCCTGCCAAGCGTGATGTGGCTGACCGGGCGGGCAGGGGCGACGGTCATGGCGCCATCCGGCGACGCCAATCCGGCGCGCGCGAGCAACCACCCGGCCAGCAGCGTCTCGGCAAGCGGAACCGCCACGGCGAAACGTCCGGCGGCGCCGAGCACCGCGAAGCCCTCGAGGAGGCTCGCGCCAGAGCCACCCAATTGTTCGGGAACCCAGGCTAGCGGTAGCCCTGCCTCGGAGAGCGCGTGCCAGAGTGGTCCCCTCCAAGCGCCATCTTTTGCCCGGTTGATGGTTTGGGGATCGGCGAAATCGGCAAAAATCCGAGCCGCCATTTCGGCGACTATATGGTCGCTTTCGCGCACGATCGCTACTTTTGTCGGTTCCCGGTCCGTGTTTTGGGTCGCGGCCATTCACATTGGGCCATGGTGGGGCCAAGCGTCAGCCTTGGCAAGGATATCTCGTCGTCGGCTTGCGCCGTACTGGGGACGCTTGCCTGCGTGGTTGATCGGCAAAAACACACCGGCTAGCGTGACAGCCAAATAATCCCAGCACCTGCAGCAGCGACAGCGGTGCATCATCTCGGGAAGATTTTTGATGAACACCAAACTCGGTGCTTTGGCCCTTGTCACCTTCGCTTTCGCCACGCTTATGTTCGCACAAGCCGGCGAACCCAAGCATGGCGGGATCCTGAGAATCTATCATCGCGAGACGCCGCCCTCACTCTCTATCCATGAGGAGGCGACCTTCTCGGTCAACACCCCCGCCATGGGCCTCTACAACAACCTTGTCGTATACGATCAGCACAAGCCTCAGAATTCGATGGGCACGATCGTTCCCGAACTGGCGGACAGCTGGAGCGCGAGCAGCGACAACCTTGCGCTGACGTTCAGGCTGCATCAAGGCGTCAAGTGGCATGACGGCCAGCCGTTCACGTCGAAGGACGTGAAATGCACGTTCGATCTTCTGCAGGGCAAGGCCAAGGACAAGTTCCGCAAGAATCCGCGCAAGGACCTGTTCAACAACATTGTCGAGGTCACCACCAACGGTGATTTCGAGGTCACGCTGCATCTTAAGCGGCCGCAGCCTTCGCTAATCGCGATGCTCGCGTCCGGTTATACGCCTGTCTATCCATGCCACGTCTCGCCGGCGCAGATGCGCACGAATCCGATTGGCACCGGGCCATTCAAGTTCGTCGAATTCAAGCAGAATGAGTCGATCAAGCTCGCCAAGAACGAGAACTATTGGAAGAAGGGTTTGCCTTACCTCGACGGCATCGAGTTCACGATCATCAGCAACCGGGCAACCGCGGTGCTCGCATTCGTGGCCGGCAAGGTCGACATGACTTTCCCGACCGAAATGACCAAGGCCCTGATCGCCGACATCAAGAAGCAGGACGCGACCGCGATCTGCGAGATCGGCCCGATCAACGTCAGCACGAACCTTATCGTCAATCGCGAGAACCCCCCCTTCAACAACGTGGAGGTGCGCAAGGCGATGGCGCTCGCCCTTGATCGCAAGGCGTTCATCGACATCATCTACCAGGGCGCCGGAGACGTGGGCGGCACCATGCTACCGCCGCCCGAAGGCGTCTGGGGCATGCCGGCCGAACTGCTGAAGATGATTCCTGGCTATGGCGACGTGCAGAAGGACCGCGAACAGGCACGCGCGATCATGACCAAGCTCGGCTATGGGTCAAACAATCCGCTCAAGATCAAGGTATCGACACGCAATCTCGCCAGCTACCGCGACCCGGCGGTAGTGCTAATTGACCAGCTCAAGACCATCTATATCGACGCGGAACTTGACCCGGTTGAGTCGAGCCAATGGTTCGCGAAGGTCGCGCGCAACGACTATTCCGTCGGCCTAAACCTCACGGGCAACGGCATCGACGACCCAGACCAGGCCTTCTACGAGAACTATGCCTGCGGCTCCGAGCGCAACTACACGCACTACTGCAACAAGGAGCTGGAAGCGCTGTTTGACAAGCAATCGGTTGAAACCGAGGTGGAGAAGCGCAAAAAGATGGTGTGGGACATCGACAAGAAGTTGCAGGAGGACGTGGCGCGCCCGATCCTGATGCATGCTCGGTCCGGCACGTGCTGGAAGCCGTACGTCAAAAACATGACGATTATGAGCAACAGCGCCTATAACGGCTATCGTTACGAGGACGTCTGGCTCGACAAGTGACGCTTGAGCGTTGCGGCGCGCTGTGGGGGCGCGCCGCCTACTTTCGACGGGAGGCGAGAGTGGGCACCTACATCATCAGACGTTTTTTCCTAATGCTCCTGACGCTGTTTGGGATTTCGCTCCTCATCTTCACGATGCTGCGCCTGGTGCCCGGCAACATTGCCGACATCGTGTTTAACGCTGCCGGAATGATCGACGTTGCTGAGAAGACCAAGCTCGAGAAGGAGCTTGGTCTCGACCGCCCGATCCCAGTGCAATATGTCGAATGGGTAAGCGGCCTGGTGCGTGGTGACCTCGGCTATTCCTACGTATCAGAAAAGCCGGCGATCGACGAAATCCTGCCGCGTATCCCAATCACGGCGAAGCTGGCTGGCCTTGCGCTGTTATTTGCCGTGACCTTCGGGGTGCCGCTCGGCGTGATCAGTGCGGTAAAACAGAATACGACGCTCGATTATGTGCTGCGCGTGATCAGCCTTAGCGGGCTGTCCCTGCCGTCGTTCTGGCTGGGGCTGCTGATCCTGATGGCTTTCGTCGCCTATTTCGGTGTCATCCCGATCTACACCAATCCGCCAAAAGGCTTCTGGAATACGCTCTGGCTGTTTAGCATTCCGGCGATGGCGGTCGGCTTCCGCTCGTCCGCCCTAATCATGCGGCTGACTCGCTCCTCGATGCTAGAGGTCCTTCGCCAGGACTACATCCGCACCGCACGGGCCAAGGGCGCTCCAGCCCGCACCGTCAACTACCGCCACGCGTTGCGCAACGCGCTGCTGCCGGTCGTGACCGTGATCGGTATCGAGGCTGCCTTCTTGATGGGCGGGCTCATCGTGACGGAAACCGTGTTCAACATTCCTGGCGTGGCGCGCTTTCTGGTGGAAGCGATCCGCTGGCGCGACTACCCAATCGTGCAGAACCTCGTGATGTTCGTCGCGGTGGTCGCAGTATCGATCAATTTCCTGATCGACCTACTATACGCGGTGCTCGATCCGCGCATCCGCTACGCGAGCTAGCCGCATGTCGATCATCGACCTTCCGGTAGAGACGGAAACGGCCGACCGCCCCGAAAGCGTTTGGTCAAAGATCCGCTATCACCTCGGCGCGCATCCGCTCGGCTCGATCGGGGCGGCGATCATGGCGGTGTTCGTGTTTTGCGCGGTGTTCGCAGACTTCATCTCGGCCTACAGTCCGACGGCGACTGATGCAACCGTGCGATTGCTTCACCCAGGCGCAGGTCATGTGCTGGGTACCGACCAGATGGGCCGCGACATCTTCAGCCGCATTATTTACGGCGCGCGCATCTCGCTTGCGGTCGGCTTAGGCTCAACCCTCCTTGGCAGTCTTTTTGGCGTCGCGCTCGGCTTAACCTCTGGCTATGTTGGAGGCTGGGTGGATCTCGTTATCCAGCGCATCATCGATGTGCTGCAGTCTGTGCCGCTGCTGGTGCTAGCCCTGGTGATGGCGGCGGCACTTGGCCCCGCGCTCGACAACACTATCGTCGCCATCTCGATCCCGCTCATTCCCTATACGGCGCGGGTCATTCGCTCCAACACACTGGCGCTGCGCGAACAGCCATTCGTGGAGGCGGCGCGTGCGGTCGGCATGAGCGAATTCCGCATTGCGGTGCGTCACGTACTGCCCAACACGATTGCGCCACTCATTGTGATAGCGACCGCGCAGCTTGGCGCGGCTATTCTGACCGAGGCGTCGCTCTCGTTCCTTGGCCTCGGCGTACCGGAGCCGCATCCGTCGTGGGGACGCATGTTGTCGGAGTCGGCCGCCGAATACGTTCGCACCGCGCCCTGGCTCGTCATCTTCCCCGGTGTTGCCATCAGCCTCGCTGTCTTCGGAACCAATCTATTCGGCGACGCGCTGCGCGACATTCTCGATCCGCGACTGCGCGACTGACGCAATGGCTCTGCCCGCCGGCAAACCCGCAACGGAGACGGCCGCGCCGTTGCTCGCGGTCGAGGACCTGCGCACTTATTTCGACTTGCGCGTCGGGACAGTGAAAGCCGTAGATGGGGTCAGCTTCACGCTCGCGCCACATGAGACGCTGGCAATCGTCGGCGAATCGGGCTGCGGCAAGAGCGTTACCGCGCTGTCTTTGATGCGGCTGGTGCCCGATCCGCCCGGCCGCATCGCCGGCGGCAAAGTCGAGTTGGCGGGCGTCGATTTGCTCACGCTCGATGAAGAGGTGATGCGAGCCGTGCGCGGCAAGGACATCGCGATGATTTTCCAAGAGCCGATGACTTCGCTCAATCCCGTGCTCACCATCGGAAGCCAAATCGCGGAAGTGGTACTGTTGCACGAGAAGGTAGGCAGCCGGCAGGCCTGGCAGAAGGCGGTCGACATGATGCGGCTTGCGCAGATTCCGGAGCCGCAGCAGTGCGCCAACGAATATCCGCATCAGCTTTCCGGCGGCATGCGCCAGCGCGCGATGATCGCGATGGCGCTGGCCTGCAACCCGAAGGTGCTCATCGCCGACGAGCCGACGACCGCGCTCGATGTCACCATCCAGGCGCAGATCCTAGAGATTATCCTCGATTTGCAACGCAAGCTCGGCACGGCGGTGATCCTGATCACCCACGATCTCGGCGTCGTGGCTGAAACCGCGCAGCGCGTCGTCGTGATGTATGCCGGCCGCAAGGTGGAGGAGGCGCCGGTCCAGGAGCTGTTCGCGCATCCGCAACATCCTTATACGCACGGTCTCATGGGCTCGATCCCACGGCTGCCCTCGATGCGCGGGGAAAATGCTGGCGCGGTCGGACGGTTGCAGGAAATTCCGGGCACCGTACCGGCGCTCAGCAATCTTCCGTCCGGCTGCGTGTTTGCGCCACGCTGCGCGCACGCCCAGGACCGTTGCCGCGCACAATATCCCACTTTCGAGCAAAAACGCCCCGGTCATTGGGCCGCCTGCTGGCGCTCGCGCGAGCTTTACGAGGAAGGCCATGCCTGAGACCGTGCTCGAAGTCCGCGACCTCAAGAAACATTTCACCGTGCGCAAGGGGCTGCTGCAGCAGGCGGGCGGCACCGTGTTTGCCGTCGACGGCGTAAGTTTTGCGATAGAAGCGGGCGAGACGCTTGGGCTGGTTGGTGAATCGGGCTGCGGCAAATCAACGGTCGGGCGCACTGTATTGCGGCTGATCGAGCCGACCGCTGGCAGCATTCGCCTTTCCGGCAAAGACATTACGGTGTTGAACAAATCAGAATTGCGGCCCTATCGCCGGCAGATGCAGATCATATTCCAAGACCCATTTTCATCGCTCGATCCGCGAATGTCGGCCGGTGACATCGTCGCCGAGCCTTTGCGCGTGCATGGCATAGCAAGCGGCAAGTTGGTGCGCGAGAAGGTCGCGACATTGTTCGAGCGTGTAGGTCTGCGTCGCGCGCAGATGGACAATTACCCGCATCAATTCTCCGGCGGCCAACGTCAGCGCATCGGCATTGCGCGCGCACTCGCGTTGCAGCCGAAGCTTATCGTTGGCGACGAGCCGGTGTCGGCGCTCGACGTATCGATCCAGGCGCAGGTGCTCAACCTGATGATGGATTTACAGAAGGAGCTAGAACTGGCCTATCTATTCATCTCCCACAATCTCGCGGTGATTGAGCACATCAGCCATCGCATCGCCGTTATGTATTTGGGCCGTATTGTCGAATACACCGACAAACACACGCTGTTCGCGCGCGCTCTGCATCCCTACACGGAACAACTACTGCTGGCAGTGCCGGTGCCAGATCCGCGCGTCAAGCGGCCCAAGCGCGTGCTGCAAGGCGACGTGCCAAGCCCAATTAATCCACCGCGCGGTTGCCACTTTCATACTCGTTGTCCTTACGCGGTTGAACGCTGCCGGATGGAGACGCCTATGTTGCGTGAGGTAAGGCCGGGGCAGCAGGTCGCTTGCCATTTGCGATAGTAAACTTAGACGACGAGCATTCTTCTCACTCCGGAATGTCCGCAGACCAGCAAGGGCAATTATCTCTTCTGATCGCCGTGCACATAACATGGGACTAGGCCCGCAACAGCCGCCGCAGCCCGGTGACCGGGCCAAAGCTATCGAGCTTGTAAACTACCTCGACTAGCTCATTCGCGCGGCCGGTGCCAAGTACCGGCGTCATCAGGTCAAGGGCCTTCGCGGCGACCTCGTCCGCATTCATCGGGTTACCTGGGGTGCCGCGTACTTCGTAGGTACGGTGATTAATCGTGCGACCGTCCGTTGTCTCGATCATCACGATAGATTGGCGCGCCGGCATTGCGGAAACGAGTTCCTGGTTCGGTACCGCCTCGACAAGTCTGCGCACCGCTAACACTTTAGGGTCGGTCAGGCGAGCGACGTCGTGAATGCTGCCAAAGGTCAAGCCACCGTCAACGATCATCATGGCAACAAGATGCTGCAGACAGATGTCGGGAATGGTGCGGTTGTCCACGATGTGTAATCGGTCGGCTGGCATGTCGACCACGATGCGTTTGATCTTGCCAGCGCGTACGGCGGAGTCTTCGAGGAGTACCACCATATTGTCGAGCACCGATTGCAGCGGCGACCCGACGGTCCACTTCTTTATCGATGTGTTCATTATCTCGTAGCGCTTCCCGAGTTCGGCCACAAGCTCACCCGGCATCGGCTTTTCGCCGCCCACAGCAGTGAACAGGTTTTTGGTGCCACCGAGAAAATCGTCGACCCCAGTAAATC
>DASRAF010000049.1:0-10166 GCA_035638295.1 Pseudolabrys sp. | reverse complement strand
GGACCGAAGCAGCGCGAGAAAGCGAGCTGGGACTCATCGTCCACCACCTGATCGCGAAAGATGAGAACCGAGTGCTCCTCAAAAGCGGCACGCACGGCGGAATACGTGGCCGGATCGGATGCGACCTCGGCAAGAGTCACTCCGCATACCTGCACAGCGAACCCTGGACCGACCGGTATGGTGTCCATCGACCACGTTCCCTCCCTCAACCTTCCTCCAAATAATACACGCTGGCAAGAAAGCCATGGACGAAGACAGGAGCAGACATCCGCTGCTCACATCCCCGCCTGCGGATCGTTGCCGAAATTGCACAGGTGTTTAGGGGCGTCGTGCGGTATCGTGCCGCTTACCAAATAGCTCTGTAGCTACAATTAGGAGGGCTGGCGCATGGCCGGAAAAATGGTTGTTTGTGAGGTTTCAAGCGGTGTGGCACGCATCATTCTGAACAAACCACCGGTAAACGCGCTCAATCTCGAGATGATAAAGGACGTTGTCACTGCATTCGAAATTGCTGGGAAGGATGAAGGTATCCGTGCAGTCGTCTTAACGAGCGCAGTTTCTAAAGCCTTTTCGGCCGGACTCGACCTCAACATCCTGCTCGGCAAATCAGAGGAAAAAGTTCGCGGACTGCTTCAGGAACTTTACGTCCGGCTTTACGACACCCAGTACAATCTGGGCAAACCTTCCATCGCAGCGGTCGGAGGCGCAGCGCGCGGTGGTGGAATGACGATGGCCATCTCTTGCGATGTCATACTGGCGGGACAAAGCGCGACGTTTGGGTATCCGGAGATCGACGCAGGCGTTATTCCAGCGATACATTTCACGCACCTCCCTCGCATCGTCGGCCGCCACCGAGCCTTCGAACTGTTGTTTTCCGGACGCAGCTTCGGCGCCGAAGAAGGGTATCGTCTCGGCCTTGTCAGCAGGGTGGTGCCCGACGAAGAACTTGTTTCCTACGCGCAATCGTTGGCCGAAACATTTGCTGGAAAATCAGCTGTTGTGATGCGCCTCGGCCGCGCTGCATTTATGCGCCAGAACGAGCTTGGCTACCGCCGAAGCATCACTAATGCAGTTGAGGACTTTTGCAACGTCGCTATGACCGATGCCGCTCAAAATAAGCTTAAGGCGTTCGTGGAAAGACGCCGCTCCATTCATTAACGCAAGGATTGTCGAATAATGTCCGTAGAGTGCGATGGAAAGATTCGGAGATACGGTATCAGCATAATCAGCGATTTAGCGACGCTTCGCCAAAGTGAAGTATTTGCGTAGAAATTGGCAAAACGAATGTCTGGCGAGACCTGTAGAGTGAAACGACGCTTAGCAATGAAGTCTGTCCGCTTTACCCCGAAGCGGACATGTGCAGTGCACCAACGTATGTCCGCTTAGGGCAAAAGCGGACATCCAGTAAATACCCTGCTCGGTCTTATTGCTGTCGCCGTTTCTGCTCCGCTTCATCCCACGCTGTAAGTGCTTGGTAGTCAGGTACAAAGCCGAGACCTTTCTGTGCGTCGGACGAAATCACTGTCTGCGATGTTACGACGTCAACGAGTGCCGGCGCGTTTTGCATTGCTCGTTGCAAGGCAGGTTTTAGGTCTTCCGGCTTCTCTACCCGCTCGCCGTGCAGGCCAAGAGCGCGCGCCATGCCCGCATAGTCCGAGTGGCGCAAGGTGGTGCCGACGACGCGGCCACCATAATTGAGCTCTTGGTCGAGCCGTTCTATATTCCAGGCGGCGTTGTTTGACACGATGAACACGCATTTCGCGCCGTGGCGAACGGCGGTGTCGATTTCCATGGCGTTGATTCCGAAGGCGCCATCGCCGTTAACCGAAATCACCTGCCGTCCAGGCAAAGCAAGTGCTGCTGCAATCGCAAATGGTACACCGACGCCCAGGCAGCCAAATGCACCGGCATCCATGTAAGTGGATGCGCGCAGCCCAGTGCGTGCAAAGCTGAGCAGATCACCGCCGTCGGCGATAGCGATGTAATCCGGCTCGGCCGTCGCGGAAATCGCGTCGAAAATTGCGCGCGGATGCACCTTGCCGTCAGTGCCGGTCATTGGCCGCTGGTCTTTTGTCGCGCCCGCGGTGGTGCGTTCGCGGTGGCGTCGGCGCAGCCCGTCGGCCCATTCCTTGTCAATGTTTGATTCGCGATTGCCCGCCGCCTCAACCATCGCCGCCAAAGCCAGCTCAGGCGAGGCCAGCAGTTCGGGCTGCCCCCGGCGATTGTCGACCAGCTCGCCAGGATTGTCGGCGATGCGGATGAAGCGCGCGTTTGGGAATACCGCCGGCGAACCATAGCCCACCTGATAGTCGAGCTTGCGGCCGATCAGAAGCACGACATCCGCGTCTGTCATCGCCGCCGCACGCATCGCAGCGACTGCAGACGGATGGTCGGGCGGCACGAGACCACGGCTTTCCTGCGTGTCGAGATAGAGTGCGCCGGTGGCATCGAGCAGCCGCCGAAGCTCCGCAGATGCGCCGCGCGCGCCACGCCCCGTAATGACGAGCGGACGCTTGGCCGACCAGAATACCTCGACCGCCTGCTTGACCGCAGCCGAGTCCGGCGGCGGTCGCCGCGCCGGCTTTGCTGTGAGCCACTCGTTTAAAACGAGCTGCGGAGCTACGTGCGTACGCAGTACATCGGTAGGGATTTCGACATAAACCGGTCCGGGTTCACCGGCATCGCCGATCGCGCGTGCCGTCGCTTCGTCGAGCTCGCGTATGACCTGATCGGGAACACGCAACGTCCGCGATGTCCGAGTCACCGGGCGGAGGATATCGACATGCGGAATGTCCTGTAGCGGACCCATATTGGCTTGCGGCCGCGAAGTACATCCCCCGATTAGCAGCACTGGGGCGCGCGCCAGCGACGCGTTGGCAATGGCGGTCACGGTATTTGTCACGCCCGGTCCGGCAGTGACCATTGCGACGCCAAGTCGCCCAGTCAGTTCCGAATGCGCGTGCGCCATGTGTACGGCAGCACCTTCGTCGCGGACGTCGATAATCCGGATGCCCTGACGCGCCACATGATCCCAGATCGGCTGGATGTGCCCGCCCTGCAAACCGAAAATACGGTCGATACCACGGGCCCGCAGGAAGCTTGCTATCCAAGCGGCGCAGGTCAGCGTATCGGCATTCAGGTCTTGCCTTACTGCACACGGCTCATTCATGGCTTCCCCCGATGGCGCAACGTCGTTAACGGCGGCGGCTCTCTTGTTGCTCTCTTAATAGGCGGTGCTGGATTTTTCCGGTTGCCGTGCGTGGCATCTCTTCATCGGCTATGAAAGCGACCGAACGCGGCCTTTTGTATCCGGCTATGCGGCTGCGGCACCATTCAATGATCTCGGCCTCGTTCGGCGCCATTCCATGGCGTGGAACGATCACTGCGTGCACCCGCTCGCCCCACGTACTATCTGTGAGTCCGATTACCGCCACGTACTTGACCTTCTCGTGCGAGCTGAGCAGCGCTTCCACTTCGGACGGGTAGACGTTTTCCCCTCCCGAAATGATCATGTTGCTCTTACGATCGACAAGATAGATGTAACCGTCCGTGTCGCGGCGGGCCATGTCGCCGACGGTGCAGTATTCGCCCCTGAACGCCTCCTTCGTTTTGTCTGGCAGCTTCCAGTACCCCTCGAAGGTATAATCGTTGCACGAATAGAGTTCGCCGGGTTCGCCGGGAAGCACTTCGTTGCCATCTGAGTCCAGTAACCGGATCGGACGCGAGCCAACGCATTCGCGCCCGACCGACCCGAGCTTAGTGAATTGCTCGTCCGGGTGCAGCATCGTCACCCAACCCGCTTCAGTCGACCCATACAGCTCGAAAAGCCCCGTTTTCTTGAAGTAGTCCATAATTGCGAGCTTGGTCTCGCGCCGAGCCGGCGCAGATGAGATCATTAGCTTCGTGACGGCGTCCACGTTGTAACGGCCGCGTGTCGTCGCCGGCAGGTCAAGCATCATGCTGTAGTGCGTAGGTACCAGTGAGGTGAAAGTCGAACCGCCATCGGCCAAAGTGCGAATGAGATGTTCGGGGTCGAAATGCTTGCGGCTGTAGACGGTGCAAGGTGCCCCGCAATAGCTAAAGGCGCCGAAAAAATAGAGCGAGTTGGCGTGGCACATCGGCATAACCAGCAACGCCGCGTCACGACGCGAGATACCAAGCTCGACTTCGGTCACCAGGGACAACATAGCGCCACCTCTGTGATTGCGAATGGCACCTTTCGGTTTGCCGGTAGTCCCTGAGGTGTACATTAGGGTCCAAGGGTCATCGCCCGCGACGGCAAATGACGGCCGGCTATCGCGCGCTTGCACCAGTAATTCTTCATAGGAACGATAACCCGGGGGGCAAACGCGCTCGCCAAAGTGGATGAAGTTGCCAGTGGGTACGGAAACCTGGGCGCGGACGGTTTCGATGATTTCGACAAGCTCGTCTTGCACAATCAAGGCGCGGGCGTCACAGTTCTCGATGATGTAGTGAGCTTCCGGCCAAGTGAGACGAAAATTGATCGGCACAGCAACGATCCCGCCAAGGGCTGCCGCGGCATAGATTTCCAACCATTCCACGCAGTTGTAGGCGAGCACGCAGACGCGGTCGCCCTTGTTCAGACCGAGGCCTCTAAATCCGTTAGCCAACCGACATGCGCGGCTGTACCAAACCCGAAAAGTCATTTTGCGGTCGAGATCGCCGGCGCCGAGTTTTTCGGGGAAAAGCTCTGCATACAATGCGAGCGCGTCACCCAGATGCGCAAGTCCGCCCATTCCGCACCTGCCTTGCCCTCGCTCAAGCCTGGGGTAACTCCACCGCTATGCGCTTCGGACCTTTTGTGTCGACGATGGCGACCCGAATTTGCGGAAACTTCCGTTTTAGCTCTAACGCTGCCGTCAGTGCCGCTTCTTGAGTTGGATGTTCAGACTTCAGCCTTCCATCGACTTCGAGTTTATAACTGATTTTCGGTAGCTCTTGTTCGAGTTGATCATTCTTTTTGGCCGCAACCACATGAATTTGTTCCGTCGCAGTCAAAGGTTCATCACCCTTGACCTTGTGAACCTTTAAAGATCGACTCACCTGCATCGTGGCCACCTTTACTTTGGTTTTCTTCTTTTCCTTTGTCTTTTGCGTCTTTGCTTTGGTTCTCGTTATCGGCTTTATTTTTGCTTTCGATTTACGACGCTTTGTTTTCAGAATTTTTGGCATTCCCGAATCACCTTTACATAGTTTTGAATCATTGCCGTTTGCGTGGATGGTCGAAACACCGCGGCGTTAATTTCAACAGCTACCCACCGATATCTACAGATTTGATCGTAGATATGCCACACCTGTGCTCACGATGTCCGGTTTTGGGGGCAAAGCGGACGCGGCAGCACGCCAATGAGATGTCTGCTTTCGACGCTAAGCCGACCGGTCTTGGTCTCTCGATCAGCTACGACATCATTGTCAAGCAGCACAGCGGCTCAATAGAGGTCGATTCACAGCCGGGCGAGTTTACCGAAATCAGGGTTATCCTGCCGCGCGTTGCTGCGTTCGACTGAGGTCGGCCCGATCTCCGTTGTTAGCCCTTAGGGGACATGGGTTCTTGCACCGCACATGTCTGCTTGTGACCGAAGACGGTCATCCACTCCCGCAAGGAACAAGTCTCTGGATAAGCGAATTTGATCGTTGCCGGTCGCGACCGTCAGCATCCCAAGTGGCCGGCATCGCACTTATGGTAGCGGACCTCCGTCGGTCCCACGCGGCGGAGGTCCTTCGCGGTCAGTTCATCGCCGCGAACTTGTGTCAGGAAGCCGACAGAGGAACGAATTTGAGTTGCCTGGATTTCCTTATTGGCTGCCACTCACCCCGCGCTCACCTCCTCGGCAGCCTCTGGTGAAACAGGGCTGCCACGGTTTGCCTGGTTCTTTCTTCGACCGTGGCGGCCCTGTTTTAACTTTTCGGCGGAACGGAACTGATTCCACTTTTCGAGCCTAACGAAATGTTAGGCACCGAGACGCGAATTTATTTCGTTTGCCCGCTGGAATAGGTTGAAGTCGCAACTTCATTAACGATGAGTGCCGTTTACAGCTATTTCAGCATTCGAATTAATTTGCTCGTCAAAGCTCATGCTCGATAGTCGCGCGCATTATGCAAATGCCAGAAAATCTTGAAGCCCTTGTTCGCAGCCGCGCCGCGCGTCTGGGGCTCGCCATGCTTTTTATCGCAGTTCGTTTGACCGGGGGCAGTGAATGGAGTGATGGCAAGGTAACGTCTGCCCAGCCTATGTCGGGGACACGGTCCGTGTGTTTCTGGCGCAGGTGGGGTTCGTTGAGGGAGTCGTTATCCGGAGAACGAATGAATTTGTTGGAATACAATTCAAGCTGCTACCATCGATCGAGCGTGAGCTAATGATCCGGAAGTTATTTACCGCTGGTCGCGACAACACTGTCGTGGAAACACCCGCATTTGCCGGAACCGGGGCTCTTTGAGTCGCGAGGATGCCCGGCGACATAGGGGGCAAGTATGCCGCAGTTTAGTATTGGCTTTGTCATCTTCCCTGATTTGACGCAGCTAGATTTCACCGGTCCTTTACAGGTGCTGTCACGGCTTCCTCAATCAGCGACCCACATCGTCGCGAAATCGGCAGCGCCCGTCCCGAGCGATTGCGGGCTTGGACTCGTGCCGACGCACACCTTTGTGAACTGTCCGCCTCTCGACCTGATCTGCATACCGGGTGGAAGCGAAGGTGTGGCGGGCATAATAAACGATCGTGAGACCATTGAATTTGTCCGTCACAAAGCAAGTGCTGCGAAGTACATCACGTCAGTTTGCACGGGCGCATTCGTTTTGGGTATGGCCGGTTTTTTGAAGGGCCGCCGTGCTACGACGCACTGGGCTTATACTGATCTCTTGCCACTCGTCGGAGCTACCTACGAAAAGGCCAGAGTGGTGAAGGATGGAAACGTGATAACCGGGGGTGGAGTTACCGCAGGCATTGATTTTGCGCTTAGCGTCATTGCCGAAATCGCAGGCGAGACGACGGCGCGAAAAATTCAGCTCGGGATAGAATATGACCCGTCGCCACCGTTCGATTCGGGACATCCTGATAAAGAGCCGGCTCTCAAAACTGAGCTTATGTCTGGTCGCTACAACGAGTTCAACGCAATGTACCGTACGCGCATCGCGCGAGGCGTTCCGGCTTGATCGCAATGTCTGCTTTCGACCCAAAGCGGACATTCTTCAAAAGACGCGGCCACCAATTCCAAGCGGTCTGGCGTTGCTTTGCAGCACGTATTAGATGTGATGGATGGGAAGACAAGCAGCCGTCGTAATCTACGCGCTCGCGATGGTGGCCGTCGTGATCGGCGTGGACGTCCTGTTCTTCAGGAACCGGCTCTGGGAGCGGCTGATGGTGAACATCGGAATTGTCCTGGTGTTCGCGGCGTTCTATCTGAGGTTCATGAAGCGTCCATGAACGAACCGCAACGGAAGCGGTGAGCTGCAAACGCGCGCTACCGAGCGCTATTGGCCCAAAGCGGACATCTTCCGGTCTTGCGAAAAGCGCAGCAAAAGCGACTATGCTCCAGGCGTATTGCGGGGGCTTCAATGACGATCAGCGAGCAGCAAAGAGCGTTTAGGGAATTCGAGTGCATCGCCCTTGCCTGAGGGGTAAGGCGCGTCCTCATGTCCCATTCTGATCTTGCGCTGCACAAGTCCGCTTTTGACGCAGAGCGGGCATCTGACGCCTCATTCCCAGCACGGGTTTAACGCGGTACGATGGCTGGTCGCGCACACCAAGAGCGCAAGAGCTGGGGCGGACAATGAGCAACGATGATGACAAGCGGCCCGCGTTCGCTCGCTGGCGAAACTCGGAAGTAAGCAGAAATTTTCATCGGCTTGGACTGCTCGTTGCGGCACTGATTCTCGCAGCAGGCCTTCTGCTGATGTTGAAAGATGCCCTTGGCCTAAGGTTGGGAGATTTGATTCCAGCTGACATTCCAATTCTCGCGGGCGGGATCGCCATCGGCCTCACTGGCATCGCATTGGCTTCCCTGGCCGCATATGGCGTCGTCCGTGCCATAGGTTGGACGATTGACCGGTCGATTTAAGCTCGCCAGATACCGGACGCACACAGAAATTGCGAGTTTTTGTGACGGCAGTCACAGTGCGCAAAGCATTTTCTCTTATTGTCGGTATCAGGTCGTCTGACTTTCCGCCCTGATGGGGGTCGAACATGAGTTTCAACTATCTAACCAACTCCAGTGGCTTCACACGAATAGCGGCTTATGTGGGCCAGATGGTCGACCACGCTGTAGACGTGCAGATCGAGAAGATCTCGCAAAACCTACACCCGGATCCGGCCACCCAATACTTGAATCGGCCAATGGATCTGAGCGAACTTATGTCGCGGACAATCGCGCCCTAACCCTGCCGCTTTCGGCGCAGTCGCGAGGATGAAGTTCGACACAATAGACGAATGAGACGCCGAATTACCTAACCAGGCGTCCCCAGATTCGCCGGATCACAAAAGGGGCCGTTGGCGGCGCTCAAACCAACGGTCCCTTTCTTTTCTCGAAATTTTTGTGACAGCGGTCACATCGCGTTTTCCGCGGGCGTGCTTTTTATCCAGTGGTAATATTTTGCCATAGTGGGGCTGTTCAAATGGAGCAGCATACAGTCGCCGGACCGCGCCGACATTGTTCGGTCGAGGTCTATCAAATCGCAAAACATGTCTGGATTGCTGACGGCGAGGCTCTTGGCGATCAATTAAGAGTCAGAGCAAGCACTGCAGGAAAAGCCTTGATCGCCTGGCACAAAGCGGCGGCAAAAAAGGGGCGCGAATGATGACGTGTCGGCCACCTGACGAGAAATAGATCGGCCCCTACCCTGGCCGTTCTTGGCGCCCGAGTCATGTCTGCTTCTGGCCCCAAGCCGACACGCGGACACCAATCTCGTCGGAAAGATTAAAAGCCCCCGAAGCGGGCCTATCAAATCACTGCGCTTGCTTCGGGGCTTGGCCAGTGGTTGCTGGCTTCGCCGCTTTCGGAGCGCTGGCCTTGGCATGCTGGGCTACGCAGTTGTTGACGAAGTTATGCCGCTTCACGAAGTGGATGGCGGAATACTTCTTGGCTGCTTGTGCTTTGCATGAAGCCTGGACGTCTGCAGATACCTTTTGCTTGTTGCCAGCTGCTTCAGCAGACACCGCGAATGACACAACGAGGGCTGTTGCCAGCGTCGAGATAAGTAGCTTCTTCATGTCATATCTCCTGTTCCCCAAACGCCAAAGAAACGCCAATTCAATCGCTTTCGTTCCGAATATTTTCCTGTCAGTTTGCTCAGAAATAATATCGACCCGATCCTCAGTGATGGGCGCTTAGGCCCTCGCCGCATTAAAAAAGGAACTGTTCACCCGATAAATGATTGTTGTTTTAGTCGGGTTGGAGGTGCGCAATGGGCACCGTCACATTCCTCGCGCCTGCGAATCCACAATGGGTCTGGCTCGAACTCAAGATGATGTGCGTCCTGCGCCGTTTGCTGGGCAATGACAGCCCGTTTGGCTGGTGCGATTTCATAACCTCGACAGAGCCGCGCGGACCTTGCGTGGACTTCTGCGATCATTTCGGGCCGGTCGTCCGTCTAACGCGCGTCGATCGTCGTTACGAGGTCACATGTTTGCGGACCGGCGCATTAAAACGCACGACTAACCTGGGAAGCGCTGCGTCGCTCATCAGGGCGCGGTGGAGTGCCGGGGTCGATACCCACCCGCAAGGCTCAATGTGCGACCACGCCAGTTGAGATTTTGCCAGCATAACGTCCTCGACCTGCGGTTGGAGGCCATTGCGCGTCAGGACTGACGCGGCGCGGCCGGACTTTGAAGGCGCTTAAGAGGCTCCTGCGTTCGGTCCGACCGCCACTCAAACGCGCGTAGATTATCCCTGCCCGCTGTACACCTCCCGCTCTGGCCCAAAGCGGATAACTAGGCCGATGGTCCAATTCTAATGCGGGCTTGCTGACTGCTAGCCTCCGAGCCAGCCCGACAACAATTCCAAAGTCCCTGCTATGTGACCTTTTCAACGGGAGGCTGTGATGGTGCGTCTCGTCAAGACAACTCTGACAGTAGGATTCTTGATCGCTACATCAGTTGGTACGAGCTTCGGCAGCGGATGGGAGGTCAATAACATCTGGTGGGACGTCAT
>DASRAF010000048.1:0-2100 GCA_035638295.1 Pseudolabrys sp. | reverse complement strand
CACCGAGTGGCCGCCACGTGTGGTGGATTGGCGTGCCGATTTTCACATTCGATGGGCCGAAGGTGCGCGACCTCTGCGTCCTCGGCGATATCTACGGGCTGATCGCCAGATTGAAGGACGAGGCTGAAAGCGGTCTTTGATGTCCGCTATGGTGTGCAATGCCCGCTTTCGAGCTAAGTGGATATTGTTTGCCGCGTGTCGACAATTCTCATACCCCCCACCGGCTTGTCCGGGAAAGATTCTTCTGCAAAATTTGGCGGGCCTCTTCGTGCGCGATTTCAGGCACTGTTTTTGGAGCGGGCGTTTCGTGGAGATAGTTCACGCGCCAAATGAAAGGTAGATGCTTGTTCATGGTGGTGGTTCCGATGCTACGAGACTTGATGTTATGCAGACTTAGGACCTCGCCCGAGTTTTGCCTGTGACCGGGATCACAAGTATTGCGATTGGTACCGCGCTACAGTGCTTACAAGTTCGGTCTCGCGCGTCCGCACCAACGAGGTGATCGAATAAGAGGAGCAGTATGTCCGCTTATGGCCCAGCGGGTATCGGCTACTGCACTGCATCTTTTGACACCATAGGGTGGTCTCTTAACGAGCTGTCTTGGGGCGAAAATGAGGCCGAGAATCTATCGACGCAGACCTTGACTCTGCGTAACCGCTCGGTTACCAATTTCGTAACCGAATGGTTACGTAAGATATGACCCTTTCGAAGCAGCGCGAGGCAGTATTTCGGGCCATCGCCGATCCAACTCGCCGCGAAATCCTCGGCCTCTTGCGCCGTCGCAAGCATACGGTGAACGAACTCGCCGGTAATTTTCGTACCAGCCGTCCTGCGATCTCAAAACATCTTCGCTTGCTGCGGCGCGTCGGTTTGGTCGTGACCAAAAACGAAGGCACAGCACGGATCTGTCAGTTGAACGCCAAACCGTTGCGCGTCGTCGATGATTGGCTACGGGATTATCAGGAGTTCTGGGCGCACAGTCTGCAGAGGCTCAAACGTTATGTCGAGGAGGACCAATGAGTACGACAACACGTTCAGTCGACGCGATCGTTCAAGAAATCGTAATTAAGGCTCCCGCCGCTCGGGTTTTCGAGGCGTTGGTCGATCCGACGCAGAGGATGAAGTGGTGGGGCCAAGAGGGCCGCTTCCAAACCACGAATGCGGAATCCGATCTGCGACCTGGCGGTCGTTGGCTGATGAGCGGCAAGGGAATGGGAAGACCGTTCAGAGTCGAAGGCGTCTATCGGATCGTCGAACGTCCGCACGTGCTTGCGTTCACCTGGCTACCGTCCTGGGACGAGGAGGCCACCGAGACGCTGGTGCGTTTCGATCTTCATGAACAGAACGGCTCAACTACGGTTCGCTTGACTCATTCGGGCATCGCCACCGAAGCCTCACGCGCCCGCCATCAAGGCTGGCCGCAGATACTCGGCTGGCTTAAGGCCTACGCCGAAGGCTGATCAGCCTTTCTGAGGTTGGGTCGCGTTTTGACTTCCTGGCTAGACGCTGATCTGGTGAAGTGATCAGGGGCGCGGGTGCCTCCGTATCTCCTGATCGAAAAAGAAAGGCCGCCGAGGCGGTCTTTGTCCGATGTCCGCTTTTGGCCCAAAGCAGACATGGGCTATTGCACTGCACATGTCCGCTTTGGAGGTAAGCGACATAGATAACTATAGCGTCGGGGCCATCCGGTCTATTATCGGTGTTGCACAATAGGCTGCACGGAATGCGCTACAACGCACGTAACGATGAAATCCGAGACAACGTCACGCGGATGACATCGCGGGTAGCAACTGTTCGGCTATTTGCTTCAGCTTTCATCGCTGCAATGCCCGGCGCAACAAGCGGCTCAAACTTCACTGCGCGAGCCGATCAGCCGGTCAAATTGGCACAAAATAAATGTACACCCCCTCATCAGCGGCTATGTCGGCAGCACCATGATGAATGCCTTAAAAAATCTGGATCCACTCAGTATGGCTGTTGCATGTCTTACTCCGCGTGTCTCACTCGGGGGTTTTGTCCAGGCTTAACATGCAGGAAATGAGGTATTAAATCCGGCAGGATCTTAATTGATGCTTGCCAACCATCACGCTTTGAAATCCG